>JASHQG010000070.1 GCA_030037665.1 Acetobacteraceae bacterium | reverse complement strand
ACACTGCGTGCGACGAGCCTGTCGACGCTCCTCAACATGGTCGCCGCTGGCTACGGGACGACACTGATCCCGGCGCTCGCTGCCGGGGCGGCGCAGGACATCGGCATCGTGTTGCGACCGCTGGCGGCGCGGGCGGGGCGGACGGTCCGGCTTGCTTGGCGTGCCAGTTTTCCGCGGCGGCCGGCATTACAGCAGGTGGGTGAGGTCATCGCCGTACGACTGCGTGGATTTGCGGCGGGAGCGGCGCAGGCCGCGATCTGAGGACCGCCGCGGATCTTCCGTCTTCCCATTTTCGGTCCCCGCGGTGTTCAGGTCATCGTGTGCCGTGGTGGTCGAGGCAACGAGACCACGCCTCGACCGAGTCGGCGGCAGAACTTGGCGAAGGGGAGGGCGGCCATCGCACAAGTCCCGGTCAATCAGACCGAAGCGAATGTGCGGCAGGTCTTTCTCTGGGAGATGCTGGCCAGCTGCCGCTACCATAGGGTCGCGGCGGGCGCGGTCCGGCGCTGCTTTTGACCCGGGGCCACGCGGTGCGTCATTGTCAGCAGACCGGTGCGACGGCCATGCACGCTGCCGGTGACTGGGAGGATCCGTTGGACCGCGCCATGTCGCTGACCCGACGCGACGCCGTGTTCGGTGGCGCCTGCCTGTGCTGTCTGCCGGCCGTCGCGCGACGAGCGTCGGCCGCGATGACGCCACTCGTTGAGGTGGCGCCCGGCATTCACATTCGTCTGGGCGTGACCGAGGATGCGAGCTCCGGCAACGAAGACGCCATCGCCAACGTGGGCTGTGTGATTGGCACGAATGCGGTCGCCGTGATGGACCCGGGTGGCAGCCTGGGTGACGGCGAAAGCCTTCGCCGCGCCATCCGGAATCTCACCAGCCTGCCGATCCGCTACGTCGTGATGTCCCACGTGCACCCCGACCATCTGTTCGGCGCCGCTGCTTTCCAGCACGAGCACCCGATTTTCGTCGGCCATGCCAGACTGCCGCAGGCACTGGCCTTGCGCGGCGACTACTACCGCACGGCACTGGACCGTATCCTTGGCCCGGGCCGCGCCGGCCCTGTGGTGATGCCCACGCGCCTTGTAGACGATCACGCGACGCTCGATCTCGGTGGCCGAGTGCTGGATCTGACGGCCCACGCGCCCGCGCACACCGATTGCGATCTCAGCGTGATCGATCGCCGTACCGGGACCCTGCTCGCCGGCGACCTGCTGTTCGTGGACCGCGTGCCGTCGCTGGACGGCGATTTGAAAGGCTGGCTCGCGCAACTGACCGCGATGCAGGCGCTCGGCCCGCGGCCCGTGGTTCCAGGTCACGGGCCGGTGCGGGTGGAATGGCCGGGTGCGGCGGCGGATATCACGCGCTATCTAATGGTACTGCTGACAGAGACCCGTCAGGCCGTTGCCCGGAATGTGCCGATCTCGACGGCAGCCCACACGGTTGCCCGGTCAGAACGCAGCCACTGGAAGTTGTTCGACGACTACAACCCTCGTAACGTTACCGTGGCCTACCAGCAGCTTGAGTGGGAATGAAAGGCCGACATCGAGGAGACCGGCGAATGAGGAAACTGCTGCTCTACGTGCTGCTTTGCAGTGCGACGCTGCTGCCGCTGGCCCCGGCGCACGCCGAGGGGGATGCCGCGGCGCGCGCGCAACGCTGGGAGCAGTTGCGACGGGCCATCTTCGGCAACCGCCCTGTCCAGGACGGTCGCGATGTGCTGACGCTGGAGACGCCCTACCGGGCGGAAGATGCGGCTCTGGTGCCGGTGGCGATGGTGCTGAAAAAGCCGAAGGCGATAAAGGGGCTCTATCTGGTCATCGACGACAACCCCTCGCCGATGGCGGCGCATTTCAGCTTCGGCCCCGACGCCGATCCGCACGCGATCCGGCTGCGCGTGCGCGTGAACGATTACACCGACGTGCACGCGGTGGCCGAAACGCAGGACGGCAAGCTCTACAGCGTGACGCAGTTCGTGAAGGCTGCGGGTGGATGCTCGGCCCCGGTAGGTGAGACCGTGGCGGACGCGCTGAAAGGGATCGGCGTGATGAAGCTGCGCATGCTGGGTGACTACACGCCTGGTAAGCCGCTCGATGTGAAACTCCTGATCCGCCATCCGGACTTCAACGGCATGCAGATGGATCAGTTGACACGGCTGGTGACGCCGGCCCGGTTCATCGATTCAACCAAGGTGACCTACAACGGCGCCCTGGTGTTTGACCTCGAAACAGGTATCTCGTTGAGCAGCGATCCCGCCATTACCTTCGGCTTCGTGCCGAAGGCGGCCGGGCAGCTTAGGGTGGTTGCCCGCGACACCGATCACACCGAGTTCACCCGCGATTTCGACATCCCCGGGCCGAACAGCTGAATGCAGCACCTTGGCGCCGCTTTGCTGCTCCTGACAGTCACGGCGGGAGCGGCGGTCGGCGCGACCACAACGCAGAGCGCACACCCGCCGGAGCCGCAGGGCTACTGGCTCGGGCCGATTCATGGTCCGGTGCCGGCCACCATCGCGGGCGGGACGGTCATCCACACGGCGGCGTTGGCGCATCTGCTCGAGAGCGATGTGCCGGTGCTGGTGGACGTGGCCGAAGTACAGCATCGGCCGGCTGGCCTGCCCCCCGGCACCTTGTGGCTGCCACCTCCGCACCGCGACATTCCGGGCAGCGTGTGGATCCCCGATGTCGGGCGTGGCGCCATCTCGCCGCGTTTCGCGGCGTGGTTCCAGACGCGGCTTGCCGAGTTGACCGGCGGCAACCGGGACAAGCGCATCGTGGTCTATTGCCACCCGCGCTGCTGGATGAGCTGGAACGCCGCGAAGCGCGTGATCAATGACGGCTATCGGGCCGTATTCTGGTATCCTGACGGCGTAGAGGGTTGGGAACAGGCCGATCACCCCACGGCCGACGCACCGCCGGAGGGACCTGATGCGCGCTGATGTCCGCTGCAGGTCCTTCCGTGGTATCGGTGCAGTCTCACGATCAGTGCCAGGAGTGACGCGCCATGGCGTATGAACTCTTCTATTGGCCAGAAATCCAGGGACGCGGCGAGTTCGTTCGCCTCGCGCTTGAAGATGCCGGGGCCGCCTATATCGACGTGGCGCGCGGCTCCGAGAGCGAGGGACAGGGCGTTCCCGCCATGCTGAGCCTGATGCGCGGCGAAGGCATATCACACATCCCGTTTGCCCCGCCGTTCCTGCGCGATGGCGACGTGATCGTCAGCCACACCGCGGCGATTCTGCTGTATCTGGGCGGCCGGATCGGACTTGCGCCCATCGATGAAGAAGGCAGCCTGTGGACACACGGGATTCAGCTGACGATCACGGACATCGTCAAAGAGGTCTATAATTCACACCATCCGATCGATGAAGATAAGTGGTTCCACGAACAGAAGGACGAGGCCATCGCGCGTGCAACGGTCTTCCGGAGGGACCGGATGCCGAAGTTTCTTGGCTGGTTCGAGCGCATCCTGCAGGCGAACCCGGCGGGTGCGGATCACCTGGTCGGGCACGCCGTCACCTATGCCGATCTTTCCCTGTTTCAGTTGATCGAGGGATTGCGTTTCGCGTTTCCCCTTGGCGCCGAGCGGGAGTTGGCGAAGCTGCCGCGTGTGTCGGCCCTGCACAAGGCGATCACTGAACGGCCACGCCTGAAAGCCTATCTGGCGAGCGCACGGCGTGTACCGTTCCAGGAGACCGGGATCTTCCGTCGTTATCCGGAGCTGGATGGGTAGGACGACGCGCTTCACGCGCCATCATGGAGAAAAGCCAGCCTGCGCACGGATGACGGCACAGGGCCTCGCACCTCAGGCAGCGATCCCGAAGATCTGCCGATAGAGATCAACGCCGAAGCTCCGCGGCAGCGGTTTCGCTTCGTAAAGCCGGAAGTTTCTGGTCCCGTCCTCTTCCCGCTCGGCGCGCAAAAACAGCACCTGATCGCTCGCGAGAAACGACCGGGCGAACTCGTACATGTGGGAGACAAAGAACACGGTTACATCATTCTCTAACAGAGCCGTCACAATCTGCCGGGCGATCTCCGAGCCTTCCCGCTCGTTGGTGGCGGCAAAGGACTCGTTGAATAATACCATCGCGCCGCGACGGATCCTGTCGGCGATTGCACTCATCCTCACGAGTTCTTCGTCGAATTTGCCGCTCCGCATGGTCCGGTCCTCTTCGCGCTTGTAGTGTGTGAAGAGTCCGCTCCGCAGCGATGAGGCAAAGGCATCGGCAGTGACGAACATCCCGGATTGCAGCATCATCTGAGCGAGACCGACGCTGCGGAGGAATGTCGATTTTCCGCCTCGGTTCGCGCCGGTGATGACAACAAGCGGCTTGCCGTCCGCGTCGGCGTCGTTGCCAACGACGGTCTGTTGCATGGTCAAGGCAAGGCAGACATCGCGCAGATTTCGGCAATGAAAACGCCGGGGGACGTCGGTCGCTTCGGGAAACGTGATCGCCTCGCCGATCCGGGCAAGCTGATCCGCAAGATTGAGACAGCCGATGTAGAAGGCAAGCTCGGCACGGAGAGCCTTCAGGAAGCCGAGGACATGTTCGGCAGATTGGTAAAGCGCATCCGAGATCAGGCTGAGGCCTCTGTGCTGCAGTTCGCTGAATGCCTTTGCGCCGGCCTCGTCGCGCGGATGCAATTGCAACGTGTGACTCTGGACGCCTGGGGTGATGACTGCCTGCAACCAGCTGAGATCGCGCGGCTGCGGCTTACGGAGCATCGTGCCGACGCCTTTGCCCCCGTCGCCGATCTGCGCGCTCAGGAGCACCCCCTTTCGGAATGTGAGATTGTT
>JASHQG010000617.1 GCA_030037665.1 Acetobacteraceae bacterium | reverse complement strand
CCCCTCGCATCTCGGCGCTTTTGGACGGGCGCCGGCCGCGCCAAGCCTCGCGACGCCACCGGGGCGCACCTTCGGTTCAGACGGCGCCCATGCGCTGGGGTCTCGCACCACTGCCGTCCTCAGTCCTCGTCGTCTCGTTCTGTGCCGGGCCGCAGGAAACCGCGGCCAAGGGGTCGGTCGCTGGGAACCGCCGGCACAGGACCTCCCTGTCCTCCGCCCTCCGGGCGGGGTGGCCGGGGATGCGGTTGTTGCCGAGGCCGGGTCGCCGGCGAGACCGGGGCAGCCCTCGAGGGCCTGACGGCGCCAGCCGCAATCGCAGTGTGCCAATTCGCTCCGCATCACGACGGCCGCTTTCTGGGCCCGGCCGGCCCAGCAGAGTGTGGCCGGTGCTCGCTCGGCCCTTTGCCTCGTGGGAATGGACGGAAAGAGAACAGTGGCCGCGAGCCCTGCATTCCGCGACGAAGTGGGTCCGGCCGACCGGCCCCGCGCGCCAGACCGACGCCGAGCATCCAGGGCCGATCATCCGACGCACGACGTACTGAACGGCTTCCGGGTCAACCGCCTGGCGATCTGTTGTGCGAGGCTCTGCGCTCGATATCCGCTGTTGCGGAGCCGTGACTGGTGCAGATGGTCCCGTGCAGACGTCTCGGCGGACCGCGGGGCTGGCCGCGCTGCACGGCCGGTGGGCGATGCTGCAAGGATTGATCGTCCGGGCGCGACAATAACGGCGCTGGCCCTGCTGCGGTGCGAGCAGGTTGTTGTAAAGTCCCGCGGCGTAACAATTTGGCAGAGCAAAATGAAACCGACGCGTATCTCGAATCGAGAACAATAGGGGCCGCGGATTGGCAAAGGGCAGGCCTGTCCAGCAAGAGGCTGTGGCCGGCTCAGATCTCAGCGCCGAGATGGGGCGCGGGGGTCACGCCATTCAATGCGATTGATTTCGCTTTTGACAATCACTAGCTTCTTGCCGTCGGCAGGGTCCGATCACCCCGTACGGGGGGTGAAGCAGCGCTCGGCGGCGCAATGCGGCCGGCGCCTTCGGCGGACATCCGCCGGACTGAAACACACGAAAAGGAGCAGGACTATGAGAGTACTGAGTCTGGCCGGAGCGGTCGCGATCGCGCTGACGTTCGGCGCCACGATGGCGCTGGCGCAATCTCAGGTCGGCGACGGCAGCAACACCAAGCCCGTCCCCACCACGACGCCCGGATACAACATCGGTGTCGGCGCCGCACACGTGGGCGATGGCAGCAACACCAAGCCCCTCTCCCCCACGACGCCCGGCTATAGCGTCGGTGTCGGCGCCGCACACCTGGGCGACGGCAGCAACAGCAGGGCCATGTCTACAACCACGCCTGGCTACAGCACTGGCGCCGCCGCAGCCCAGACAAAGAGCTCGGGGAACTGAGGCTGACACGATCGCCGCGGGTCGCTTTGAACAGGCGGCCCTCACCAAGCAGTGCCGGATAACGCGCTGACGGGTGACCGGCGCTCACGCGCCGCGCGGGCAGCAACTGGGATGGGAGGCCGGGGTAACCTCGACCTCCTGTTTTTTGGCCAAACAAGAGAGACACCGAGGGATTGCGGGCCGATCACGCCTAACACGCGGGATGTTGGCCCCCCGCCTGCCGCTACGTCATCCCGGCGCCATTGTCGCCGACCGGCCTGAACACGACCGGCGACGACGCCGTCGCGAGCAGCCCGAGACCTAAAGGCGTTGGATGCGGCGGGTGATCCATCTGGTGGGTCTCCTGCCATGGACAAGCAGTCCGACCGGGTCATCCTCGGCCGACGCCGTGTGCGCGCCATCATGCATGACGTCGGCGGCACTGATGGCCGGCTTGCCTTCCACGCGCTTGCTGACGTCGCCCGGCCTCAGGCCTATGGCGTCGGCCCGGGATCCGCGGGTCAGCACGCCGACCAGCAGCCCCGGGTGACAGGCCCGTCGTGCGTGTGGCCCCATGGTCTTTCCGGGGCACGCCAAGCGGTGCAGGACGCCGAGAGTAGGCTGGATGGCAACGATGTCATCGATACCAATTGGCCAGCCGAACGACACGGCTCGTCTGACCTGAGGCGCTCGTAGTCGGATCGAACCCGCACCTGTGTTGTTCAGTGATCACCGAGGCGACGATGCGCCAGCTGAGCGGGCCTCCATCGTCGCGCCAGTACGGCGCTCAGCGCCGGCGCGGCGCAAGTCGGAGCGCGGTCGCCGACGATGGCCTGCCGGTGCGCAGCGTTCAGACCCGGCTCACCGAGACTTGCCATCGTCATCGGCAAGACCATCACGCTCGGCGCAAGGCCAGCCGACCGCTTGCCGGTCCACCGGCAACCCACTCCGGCAGACCCGCGCTTTCGAGCCGCGGCACATCGCAAACGGACCATACGATACGACATCTCGCTGCGATCATCGAGCGCTGTCAGTCAGCTGCGCCTGTTATAACCGGCCATTTCGGACCAGCACGAAATCTATGGACCATCGGAGACGCGACGGGTCCGGTCGATCGCCGCGATGCCGAGCGCCGAGACCACGAAAACCAGCTGTACGCCGGCAAGGATGATCATGTCCTGCATCCCCTGTCCCTTCATGAAGGCACGCAGCAG
>JASHQG010000616.1 GCA_030037665.1 Acetobacteraceae bacterium | reverse complement strand
GAGAAACGTCGGCTCGGTCGTGAAGCGAACCGGCCGTGAGCAAGTGATCGCCGAACGAAACGCGCGGGTCGTCTGATCGGTTGGCTCCTCACCCGCGCCGCTCGGTCGCCGACCCCGCGCGCGCCCAGCGGGAGCAGTGTCACAGCCGCTGCGCCACCCATAGGACCAGTGCCGCGATCATGCCAGCGATCACATCGTCTGCCATGACTCCAACGGCATCATGACGTCGGTCCGCCCATCCGACGGGCCCGAGTTTGGTGATGTCCAGTACGCGGAACAACACAAACGCAGCCAGTGCCCCCAACGCCGTCACCCGCGCCAAGCCTAGCATCGCAATCCATTGGCCGGCGAATTCGTCGATCACCACCCAGCCCGGGTCGTCATCCGCGCCAGCCGCCCGTATCGCCCACACTCCGCCAATCACCGCCGGCAGGATCGCCGCCCACAGCGCGTACGGCGATGAGAGCATCAGGCCGATGCCGATGAGCGTTGCGATGGCCGATGCAAGCGTGCCGCTGATCATTGGCACCCAGCCAATACCGAACCCTCCCGCGATCAGCCGGGCCGGCGTCATGCGACACGCTCCAGAAAGCGACTGAGCGCCGCAAGGACCGATGGCTCCCCAAGCGTCGGTGCATGGCCGATGCCCGGTAACGACGTCACCTCCATGTCCGGTCGGAGCAATTGCATACGTGTGACGGTCTCGCGGAGCAGGATGTCACTCGCCTCACCACGCACCAGCAGCAGCGGTTTGCCCGTCAGAGCTTCGAACAAGGTCCACAGGTCAGGTATTGGACGGTCGAGCAATCTCGAGATGCGCGTGTCCCATAAGGGATGCCATCGACCGTCCGATGCCGGTGCGTAGGTCAGGCGCGCCATCGCTTGCCAATCCGCGTCCGTCTCGATCGACATGGCCGGCAGCAGGCTGCGCAGATGCGCAATCGCCGCGTCCAGATTTTCCAGGGCAGGGTCGGTGCCGACAAACCGCCGCACGAAGTCTGCGCCACCACCCCCGATGTCCGGCCCCACGTCGTTCAGCACGACCGCGCGCAGCAGGCCAGGCCGGGCAGCGGCCAATGCCATGCACAACAGGCCGCCGAAGCTGGTGCCAATCGCCAAAGCGTCATGCACGTGCAGCGCGGCGCAGATGTCCAGCACGTCGCGTACGCAGGCCTCGGGCGCATAGCGGCGCGGGTCACGACTGCGACCGGAACTCCCCCGGCCCGCATAGTCCGGCGCGATAACCCGCCGACCAGCGCCCAGCACCGCTGCGACGCCCGCGAAATCGCCGCCGGTGCGTACGATCCCGGGCAGGCACAGCAATGGCGGCTGCGCCCCGCCATCGCGCCACTCCCGCACATGCAAGGACAAGCCGTCCCACGCGGAAATCCGATGGTCTATCTCGTCCATGGTGCCAATTGGGTTTCGACGGACTCGCCACGAATGGCGCCATACACTGTCACGTTCTCCAACACGCGTTGGACGTAATTGCGCGTCTCGGCGAGCGGAATCTCCTCCAGCCAGTCAACCATATCGACATGCCGTCGGGCGCCGGGCCGCGGATCGCCGTTCTGAGCCAGCCACTCGTCCACACGTTCCGGCCCGGCGTTGTAGGCAGCCACTGCCAGCGGCAGCGACCCGCTGAAGCGCCGCAGCATTTGTTCCAGGTAAGTGCTCCCGAGTTGCATGTTGTGTGCCGGATCGCTGGTCAACGAGACCAGCGAACTGCGCACGCCGATCTGCTTTGCCACGGCTGCCGCGGTAAACGGCATCAACTGCATCAGTCCTCGCGCGCCCGACGGACTGACCGCGCCTGCGTCAAAACTGCTCTCCTGCCGCATGATCCCGAGCGTCACCGCGGGGTCGAGCGCCCCTTCCGGCGGCACATACGGCATCGGCCAGCCAGCCTGCGGTAGCATCATGCCATCGCTGCCCATGCGGCGCGCGATGAACACGGCCGTGTCCGGCAGCCCGACGCGCAATGCGAAATGGGCCGCGAGCACGCGCTCGGCCGGATCCCGCGCCACCTCGTCCATGCGCAGCAGGAAAGTGCGGGCGCGAAACGGATCGCCCCACGCCACCAGCCATGCCGCACCGCGGACCATCTGGTGGCTGGCAAAGGCGAGCGCGGCCTCGCGGTCCCAAGACGGATCGCGCAACGCCGCGATCCGCTGTGCCAGATCGGCTGCGCTCTCCCCCATCGCCAGCACGGCCAACTGGCCATAAAACGTCGTCGGCCATTCTGCCGCCTCTACATAGTCCGCTTTCGGATTCTGCCCTTCAGCGGCTCTCGCGCGCCCCAGCCAGTAATGCGCACGGCCTTGTGTGATGGCTGCCGGCGAAGCGTCGGCAAGATCGCTGAAGTGCCGCATCGCCGCCGCCGGATTCTGCAGCCTGCGCAGCGCGATGAATCCGGCGAGAAAGTCCGCATCCAGCATCTGGCGCTTGGTGACGGTGCCCGGCTGGTCCACCAGCGTGTACGCGCCGGTGGCGTCACCCGCCTGCAGCAGCTTGCGCGCCAGGATGTCGCGTTCGGCCCAGAACAGCGGCAGTTCCGCCGGCGCGGTGTCATGCACGACTGCCTGAGCCTCGGCACCGGCGCTTTTCCAGAGCGCCAAGGCGTCGGCGTCGCGGTTATTGCGGCGCAGCCACCTCGCGTCATCGAGCATCATACCCGGCTCGCTCTCTGTTTTCGCCGGCAGGGCCGTCACCAGCGTCTGCGCTTGCGGGTCGTTGCGGATCAGCGCGAGCCAGGCTTGCGCGATCTTCTGTCGGTCCGGGTCGAGTCGCGGCACCTGCCGGCCTGCCGCCTGCGGGTGGCCCCACGTGAGGCGCCGGAATCGATCCCATTCATCGTCCGGCGTGATCAAGCTGCCCCAGCGCGACAGAAACTCCGCTTCCTGCCCCGCGTCGGTCACGCCGGTAATCCAGGCCTGGCGGGCGTCGTTCGCCGCCTCGTCATTACGGCCGGCGTTGGCCAGCGCGGTGGCGCAGCGCAACAGCGCGGGCGCCTCCGTTGGGCGGCTTGGCTCGTCGCATTGCGCCAGCACATCAGCGTCGTCGGCATCGGCGGCGATCGCCTGCTGCCGGCGCCGCTCCAGCAGTGCCTGGTTCGGCCAGTCGGGGTTGTCGCGCATGAAATGGGCGATTTCGCCCGGTGTTGCTGCGCCCGGATCGAGCAGCCGGTAGTAGAGGACCAGCTTCTGCGCCACGGGATCTGCGAAATTCGTGGTCTCCGCCTCGGCGGCGCTCCAGCGATTGGCGCGGATGTCGGGCATCGGATTGCCGGGCTGTGCCCTCGTGGACGCCGGTTGCAGCATCAGGATGGCGAGCACGGCAAGAACGGGCCGAATCAGTGGGCGCATGCTTTGTTCTAGCCTGGCGCGGCCTTGCGATGCATCAGCTGCGCGCCTAGCCTGACGCTTGCCGGCCCGGCGCGGCCGGTGTGCCATCCAGGGAGAGAACCATGTTCAAGGGATCGCTCGTCGCGTTGATCACCCCAATGCGTGAAGACGGGTCGATCGACGAAAAGGCGTATGCCGAGCTGGTGGACTGGCAGATCAAGGAGGGTACGCACGGTCTTGTGCCGGTTGGCACCACCGGCGAGAGCCCGACGCTTTCCCATGAAGAGCACAAGCGGGTGGTGGAGATCTGCATCGCGGTGGCGAAAGGCCGCGTGCCGGTGATCGCTGGCGCAGGTTCCAACTCCACCGAAGAGGCGATCGAGCTGACGCGGCATGCGAAGGAAGCCGGCGCTGACGCGGCCCTGGTCGTCACGCCCTATTACAACAAGCCGACGCAGGAGGGCATGTACCTGCATTTCTCGGCGATTGCCGACGCGGTCGAACTGCCGGTCATTATTTACAACATCCCGCCGCGCAGCGTCGTCGACATGACGCCGGAGACGATGGGACGCCTCGCGAAACATCGCAACATCATCGGCGTGAAGGACGCGACCGCGAATCTGACCCGTCCGCTGCATCAGCGCCGCACTTGCGGCGAGGATTTCTGCCAGTTATCCGGCGAGGATCACACCGCACTCGCGTTTAACGCCGCCGGCGGTGTGGGCTGCATCAGCGTGACCGCGAATGTCGCACCGCGGCTCTGCAGCGACATGCAGACGGCGTGGATGGAAGGCCGGCTCGATCAGGCGATGGCGATTCAGAACCGCCTGGTGCCGTTGCACGACGCACTGTTTACCGAGACCAGCCCGGCACCGGTGAAGTACGCCGCGTCACTGCTGGGCAAGACGAGCGAGCACTGCCGTTTGCCTCTGGCACCGATCATGGAGGCCACGCGCAAGAAGGTTCGTGCGGCGATGACGGATGTGGGGTTGCTGAACTGAGGCGACGCCACGACACATTCCGCCCGCCGCGGCGGGTCATTGCTCCGGTCAGGTTGGAAGACCGTGCGACTGTCACCGGCGAGAGGCTGTGCCCGGCCCGACCGTGCATACCCGGCCGGAAATCCGCGCTCGGCGCCTGGTCGGCGATAGCCACATTCTGAACGCGGCGCCCGGAGGCGCCGCCGCGGTTTATGGTCGGCCTTGGTCATCGCCAACACGATCAGCGGGCAAAGGACGGGATCCAGATCCAAGGTCCGCGGCGCCTTTGATCGGAACGGCGCGGCGGCGACGCGCAAGGCACGGGCAGTCGCCGCTGTCCTGCGCTGGCTTGGGGCACCTCCACTCCGGGCGGGGAGGTCTTGTTTCGCCGTCCCGTTCGGCACTTGCGGAGCGTCGTGTCCGCCGGCAGTTGGGCTAGCGCACGTGATGACGGCGTCTCGCCGCCGGAAACCCCGGATGCTATCCTGAATACATGACGGAATCAGAAAGAAAGAAAGGCTTGATCTCGCACGGGGTTGCCGCAACCAACCGCAAGGCCCGCTTCGATTACACGATCAAGGGGACGGTCGAAGCCGGCCTGGTGTTGAAGGGGCCCGAAGTAAAGTCACTGCGCCGCGGCCGTGCCACGCTGAACGAAGCCTGGGCCGGAGAGCGCAACGGTGAGATGTGGTTGTTCAACGCCTACATCCCAGAATATCAGGGCGGCGTCCTGTCGCGCTTCGAGCCGCGCGCGCCGCGTAAACTGCTCTTGAAGCACCGCCAGATTAACGAATTGACAGGCGCAATCAGTCGACAGGGGGCAACGATCGTGCCGCTCCAGATCCATTTCAACGACCGCGGCCGCGCCAAGGTACTTCTGGGCGTTGCCGAGGGTCGCAAGAAGCAGGACAAGCGCGCCGCGATCGCCGAGCGCGACTGGCAGCGCGACAAGGCGCGGCTGATGCGGGCACGCGGCTGATGACCGACGAGGCGGAGATCAACGGCTCGATCCGCGACAAGCTGATCGCGCGCAAAGAGCAATGGGCACGCGAGGGCAGGCTGCTGACCGGCACCACAGGTGATCCGGAGCGTGACCGGCTGCCGCCGGGGCAGCGTTTGGTTCGGGACTGGCCGGTGCTGGATCTCGGCGCAGAACCGAACGTGGCGCCACAGAAGTTCCGTCTGGACGTCGACGGCGCGGTGGAAAACCGGCTGAGCCTGTCATTCGATGAATTCATGGCGTTACCGCAGGCGCAGAGTAATTCGGACATCCACTGCGTCACCCAGTGGTCGCGTTACGACAACCACTGGAAGGGCGTCGCCGCGCGCACGATCCTGGATCGCGTTCAGCCGAAGCCAGACGCGCGCCACATCACATTTCATTCGTATGATGGCTACACCACGAACATCCGGCTGGACCAGTTCGATCAGCCGGACGTGTTCCTGGTGCACGAATGGGAGGGCAAGCCGCTCACCCGCGCGCACGGCGGGCCCGTGCGCATGCTGATCCCGCGCTTGTATTTTTGGAAATCAGCCAAGTGGTTGCGGCGGATTGAATTCACCATCGGCAACCGTCCCGGTTTCTGGGAACGGCGTGGCTACCACAACAACGGCGACCCGTGGCTGGAAGAACGCTACGGCTGAACGGGAGGAGTGGCATGGCAGAAGAAAAGCTGGCGTGGGCCTTCAGTTTTCCTTCGATCACCGATGGACGGCTGGACCTCGCGGCGTTCAAGGGAAATGTGTTGTTGGTCGCGAACACGGCGTCGTTCTGCGGCTTCACGTACCAGTACGAAGGACTGGAGAAACTGCATCGCGCCGAGGCCGCACGTGGCCTTACCGTGATCGGTGTGCCGAGCCGCGACTTCAACCAGGAATCGGCGGACAATGCGACGGTGAAGGCGTTTTGCGAGACACGCTACAGCGTAGAATTCCCGCTCACCGGCATTTCGCATGTGCACGGGCCGTTGGCGGCGCCGTTCTATGCCTGGGTGCGTGACATGTGCGGCTGGCAACCAGATTGGAATTTCAACAAGGTGCTGATCGGCCGCGACGGGCGCGTGGCCGGCACATTCGGTTCCGGCGACGAGCCGGCGCGCGGGCGGCTGCAGGAGGCGATTACAGCGGCGCTGGCGAAGGCGGCTTGAACTTTCGCACCCGATACCGCCGGCCAGGACCGAGGGCGGAGAAATCGACGGTCATCAACGTGTGCAAAGTCATCGACGACGCGCGCTTCAACGCCCTCTATCCGCGCATTGCCGTGCTGTTGCGCCGGCACGCACAGACGACCGCCGGCGCGGTGGCCGCACACCGCTGAAGGCCGCAAACGTGATATTCTGCGACCCCATGGACACCGGCGATCTCGCCACGTCCATCACGTAGCAGGAAGCTGAAGCCAACCGCGCCACGTTCCGTTTTGACATTGCCGGGTGGGGGAAGCGAGGGGCGCCAACGCTGGCGCAATGGCCTCTCCCCCACCATATCGGACGTCGCATGACCGGCCAGCCTCGTTTCGTCCACCGTCTCGTCGCCACCGACGGCACCGCCCGTGCAGGGGTGCTGACCACCGCGCATGGCCAAGTGGAAACGCCCGCCTTCATGCCGGTCGGCACCGCGGGCACAGTCAAAGGCATGACCGCTGACGCCGTCCGGGCCACCGGCACGACGCTGGTGCTGAGCAACACCTACCACCTCATGCTGCGTCCCGGCGCCGAACGTGTCGCCCGCTTCGGCGGCCTGCACCGCTTGATGGACTGGCCCGGCCCGATCCTGACCGATTCCGGGGGCTTCCAGGTCATGTCACTCGCCAAACTGCGGAGGCTGGACAGCGACGGCGTGACGTTCCAGTCGCATCTCGACGGCTCGACATACCGCCTAACGCCTGCGCGCGCCGTCGAAATTCAACACCTGCTCGACGCGACCATCACCATGGTGTTGGACGAGTGCACATCTTTTCCGGCGACGGCAAACGAAGCCCAGGCCTCCATGGAACTTTCCATGCGCTGGGCCGCGCGATCGAAGGAGGCGTTCGTGCCTCGCCCGGGCTACGCGTTGTTCGGTATCGTCCAGGGCAGCGTCTATCCTGCCTTGCGTGCCGCCTCGGCCAGCGCACTAACCGACATCGGTTTCGACGGCTATGCCGTCGGCGGCCTGGCAATCGGCGAAGGCCAGACAACGACGTTGTCGGTGCTCGACGCGACCGTACCACTGCTGCCGCATAGCCGGCCGCGCTATCTGATGGGAGTCGGCACGCCGGACGACATCATCGGCGCGGTCATGCGCGGCATCGACATGTTCGACTGCGTGATTCCGACGCGCGCCGGGCGCACTGGTCGCGCCTACACGTCCGCGGGCGTGTTCAACCTGCGCAACGCACGCTTTGCCGACGAGGCGCGGCCGCTCGATCCATTGTGCCGCTGTCCGGCCTGCACCCGCCATGCACGCGGTTATCTGCACTATCTTTTCAACGCCCGGGAATTGCTCGGGCCGATGCTGCTGACCTGGCACAATGTGGCATATTATCAGGACCTGATGGGTGGCCTGCGCGCGGCGATCGTCGAGGGCCGGCTGGCGCAGCATGCCGCCAATATCCGCGCCGGCTGGACGGCGCAGGAGGATGCATGAGCGGCGAAGATCATGGCGGACTGACCCAACTCGGGCGCCGCACACCCATCCCCGCATCGCCCGGCGATGCCAGGCTGGAGCGCATTGCCAATCCATCACCGGGCCGGCACTACGTGGTCCGCTTCACCTGCCCGGAATTCACCTGTGTCTGTCCGCTGACCGGGCAGCCGGATTTTGCGCACATCGTCATCGACTACGTCCCGCGCGACTGGCTCGTCGAGAGCAAATCCCTCAAACTGTTCTTTGCATCCTTTCGCAATCACGGCGGATTCCACGAGGCCACGACAATGCAGATCACCGACCGTCTGCTGGCAACGCTGGATCCGATATGGCTGCGTATCGGTGGTTATTGGTATCCGCGTGGCGGCATGCCTATCGACGTATTCTGGCAAACAGGCACGGCGCCCGACGGCGTATGGCTTCCACCGCAGGACGTGGCGCCCTACCGCGGGCGCGGATGAGCGCCGCCATTCTCATCGTGGCCGGGCCTGACCCGGCTGCCTGCGCATCTGCATGGGTGCGTGGGTGGTCAGGTCAAGCCCGACCATGACGCGAGCGGGTTCCGGCGCGGTGGCTGGTTCCGATCCCCGCCCGTTGATCCGCGATCGCGCACTGGCGCTCGGCTTCGACGCGATTGGTTTCTGCCATGCGGAACTTGGCCCCGAAGCGCACCAGCGCCTGACCGAATTTCTCTCGGCCGGACTGCATGGCGACATGGGCTGGCTTGCCGGGCGCGCACAACAGCGCGGCCAGCCGCGTGCACTATGGCAGCAGGCACGCAGCGTGATCGTCCTCGGCGTAAGTTACGCACCGGACGACGAACCACTCGCCGCGCTGCAGCAGTCCGATCGCGGCAGTATTTCCGTTTACGCGCGCAATTGCGACTATCACGGCGTGGTCAAGGGAATGCTGAAGCATCTGGCGCAATTCATCGTGTCGCGCTTCCGCCCCGACGTGAAGGTGTTCGTCGACACCGCGCCGGTCATGGAAAAACCGCTGGCGCAACAGGCAGGTATTGGTTGGCAGGGCAAGCACACCAACCTTGTCTCTCGCGCGCAGGGGTCCTGGTTGTTCCTGGGCGAAATCTACACCACGCTCGATCTGGCGCCTGACGCACCGCACGCCGACCATTGCGGCACATGCACGCGCTGCCTGTCGATCTGCCCAACCGACGCATTTCCCGCGCCGTACCGGTTGGATGCGACGAGATGCATCTCCTATCTAACGATCGAGCACCGTGGCCCGGTCCCGCTCGACCTGCGGCCCAAGATGGGCAATCGGATCTATGGCTGTGATGATTGCCTTGCTGTGTGTCCGTGGAATCGTTTCGCACGAGCGACGTCGCACGCAAAGCTGCGCGCCCGTGAGGATCTCACCGCCCCGCGACTTGCCGAGCTCGCGATGCTGGATGACGCATCGTTCCGGGCAAAATTTGCGAACTCGCCGATCAAGCGAATCGGCCGCGACAGATTCGTGCGCAACGTACTCATTGCCATTGGGAATTCAGGCGACGCCACACTGCTCGCTGCAGCGTCGCCGCTCTGTGCTGACCGCAACCCCGTCGTCGCCGAGGCCGCCGCATGGGCGTGTGCACGCTTGGGCAGTGCCGGACCTCGTTAGTTCCGCAGGTTGATGGGCCTTGCCCTGATGGCGTGCACGCCGTTGTGGATCGGTCGCCCAATGCACATCTGGCGTACGACAGACCACGGAGGGAGCGGCGATGACGGCGACGCGGGTGGAATCTGACAGCCTGGGCAGTATCGACATTGACGCCGAACGCTACTGGGGTCCACAGACCGAGCGCGCACGCAGGTTGTTCCGCATTGGCGCAGAGCGCTTTCCTCCGGGCCTGACCCGTGCCGTCGGGCTACAGAAGCAGGCCGCCGCGGAAGCCAATCTGCGGCTCGGGCAGCTATCCGCCGAACTGGCCAACCCGATCATCGCTGCGGCGCGTGAGGTCGCTGACGGCCTGATGAACGCCGAGTTCCCGTTGCCCGTCTGGCAGACCGGCTCCGGCACTCAGACCAACATGAACGCCAACGAGGTGATTGCCAATCGAGCGAATGAGATGCTCGGCCAGCCGCGCGGCTCTCGGCAGCCGGTCCACCCCAATGACCATGTCAATCGCGGCCAATCCTCGAACGACAGCTTCCCCACCGTCATGCACATCGCTGCCGTCGAAGCGGTGCAGCGGCTGATCGGTTCGCTCGGCACGCTGCACGATTCGCTCGCCGCTCGAGAAAAGCAGTGGGACGACATCGTGAAAATCGGCCGCACGCACATGATGGACGCGGTCCCGATCACGCTGGGCCAGGAATTTTCCGCCTGGGCCCGGCAGGTCGAGCTCGGCATCGGGCGCCTCGCCGGCGTGCTGCCGCGGCTCCTGCTGTTGCCGCAAGGTGGCACCGCTGTGGGCACCGGACTGAACACGCATCCCGAATTCGACCGTACGTTCTGCAACTGCGTCGGCGTACTGACCGGCCAGGCCTTTGCGCCCAATCCCAACAAGTTTGAAGGCATGGGTGCGCACGACGCCCTGGTAGAACTGTCCGGCATGCTCAATGTGATTGCCGTTTCCTTCACCAAGTTGGGAAACGACATACGATTGCTCGGTTCCGGCCCGCGCGCCGGCATCGCCGAACTGGTCGTGCCCGCCGACGGACTTTCCAGTTCCATCATGCCGGGCAAGACCAATCCGACACAATGCGAGGCGCTGACCATGGTGGCCGCGCAGGTGATGGGCAATCACGTCAGCGTGACGATAGCGGGTGCGCAAAGTTTCCTGGAGCTTAATGTTTTCAAGCCAGTGGTTATCTACAACGTATTGCAATCATGCAGTCTTTTGGCTGATGCGGCGGAGAGTTTCGCCGAGAACATGGTCGACAGGCTGGTCCCGAACGGGGAACACATCGCCGAGAACGTAGCGAAATCACTCATGCTCGTTACCGCACTGAATCCGCGGATCGGTTATGACAAGGCGGTAAGGATCGGCAAAACCGCACTGGCGGAGAACATCACGTTGAAGGAAGCTGCGGCACGGCTTGGCTATGTCAGCCCCGAGGATTTCGATCGCTGGGTGATTCCCGCTGACATGACCAGGCCGGGCGCGACGTTGCAGGGAGGGGGCGGCTGAGTGGGCTCGTCAAGCGCAGCTTCTCTTTGGCCGGGCATCGCACCAGCGTGGCCCTGGAGAAAGAGTTCTGGTCTGCGCTGATCGGCCTCGCCGCCGCGCGTGGGCAGACACTGTCCGCGCTGGTTTCGACGGCGGATGCCTCACGTGCGCCGGGACAGCCGCTCGCTTCGGCGCTGCGCGTTCTTGCGCTGCGCGAGGTGCAGCGCGAATGACCTCCCGCGCAAAGGGGGCGATGTCGAGCAAAAAAGCAACGTGGGTCACAGGGGTGCCTCTGTGCACCATACGCTGACCCTCGACGCTGGAGGTTTCGACCTCACTCCCCTCGCGGATTGGTCTATTGATATGTCACAAAGCACTTGTCCGACATGAACACGTGCGTCTCGACGTAGTCATGGATGGTCGGCTTCTTGCCCAGCGCTTCCATCGCACCGACCAGCGCCATCCAGTTCAGCATCTCATGCTGACCTGCCTGTTCCATCCTGTCGCGTGAGCGCTTGCGCCAGAAGGTGAAATCGCTCTGTTCCAAGGCCTCGAGCATTTCGCGATCCGCCACATGGTCCGGCCACAAATAGCCATTGGTCGGTGACAGGAAGCAGTGCGACCAGCTCGACGACGCAATCACCGCGACACGCCACGGCGAATCGGCGAAGATCTCCGCCACCGCCTTGCCCGCCTCCATGCAGCGCCACGGCTGCGGCGCCGGCGGATCGAGCGGGGCACCCTCTGGCGCCGGCGGCTTGAACAACGCCGCCATCCCGCCTTTCGCGTGGATCAGGTTGCTGCCGTAGCAGTTGATCGCGAACGGAATGATCGGCCAGGGGAAGCCGCGGCGATCCCAATCGAGGTACAGCAGCGTGTTGGTGAAAGCGTGCGCCAGCCCGTCGATGTGTAGAGGTTTATACGCATACGCCATGTCGATGCCGCGATCGATCATCGCGCGGGCCAGGAAATTCGCCGCGGCGCGATGGCCGCGCAGCCTCATCGTCCAGTCGCCTGACTCGTTCCAGCGGTTCGGCTTGCCGCCATTGCCATTGTGCCAGGGCTCGATCCCGAAATCATCGTCGAGGCCGAGCACGCAGAACGCCGGAATGATGTCCTCGCGGAAGTTCTCGTACTGATCGTCGCCCCACAGCACGACGATGTCGGGATTGAACTGGTCGAGCGAGCGGCGTACGGCTCGGAACCCATCGGCCATGCGTGCGCCATAGCGGCGCGCCGAGGCTACGCCGGCATCGTTGCCAAGTTCAGACAGTAAGGAATCGGGCCACCTGGCGCGGTCTTTGTACTCCACGGGCACGTTCGGGGCGGTCAGCAGATGGTGGAAGCCGCCGGGCAGCTTCTCATCGGGGAGCAGCAGGCCGGGGTAGTGCGTGCAGCCAAGGCCGAGGATTTCGCCCATCGACGGTGTCCTTCCCTGTTGTGCCTATGCGTTGTCGCGAGGCTAGGCGCGGGAAGGTGGCGAGGCAATGAGAGGTACGCCCTACGACCCCAGCCGGCCGTGGCAGTACTTGTACTTCCGTCCCGAACCGCACGGGCAAAGTGCATTGCGCCCGGTGTTTCGCCACGTGCTCGGATCGTTGGGGTCCACAGGGCTGCTCCGCAGCGGCTGCGCCGTCACGGGAATCGGCGCCGGACCGGCCGCGATCGGCGCGGGACCGGCTCCTGCCCCTTCCAGGACCATCTCCGGCTCGCGTCCGGCGAACGCCGATTCCGGCTCAGGGTGGCTCTCCACGACCTGCATGCGCACCGGCTGGAACTCCGGCGTCGGTTGTTCCGGCGCCAGCGACACGCGCGCCAGCATCGTGGTGACGCGCTCTTTCAACTCGTCCAGCATCGCGTTGAACAGCGCGAAGGCTTCCGCCTTGTATTCGTTCAGCGGATCGCGCTGGCCGTAAGCACGCAGACCAATGCCCTGGCGCAAGTGGTCGAGGGCATAGAGGTGTTCTTTCCACACCGCGTCCATCACCTGGATCAGCAGCGACTTCTCGATAAAGCGCATCAGGTCCGGACCCATGTTCGCGGCCTTCGCCGCGATCATGTTGTCCCCCGCCTGCATGATCCGGTCGCGCAAATGCGATTCGTCGATGCCTTCTTCGCGACCCCATTCCTCGATCGGCAAGTCCAGGTTCAGCACGCGCTGCGCGTCATCGTGCAGGTCGGGCAGCTGCCATTGCTCGGCAAACGCCTTCTCTGGCACGCGCTGTGCCACCATTGTGGTGATGATGTCAGCGCGCATGTCGGTCACCGTCTCCGACACGTCGCTCGCCTTCATGAACTCCTTGCGCTGGGCATAGACCTCCTTGCGCTGGGCGTTCATGACGTCGTCGTACTTCAGCACATTCTTGCGTGTGTCGAAGTTGCGTTCCTCGACTTTCTTCTGCGCCTTCTCCAGGGCCTTGTTGATCCACGGATGGACGATCGCCTCGCCGTGCTTCAGGCCCAGTTTCTGCAGCATCCCGCCCATCCGGTCGGAGCCAAAGATGCGCATCAAATCGTCTTCCAGTGACAGGAAGAAACGCGAGCGGCCCGGATCGCCCTGGCGTCCCGAACGGCCGCGCAACTGGTTGTCGATACGCCGGCTTTCGTGCCTCTCGGTGCCGATGACGAACAACCCGCCGGCTTCTTTCACCTTCTCGTGCGCGCGCGCAATTTCATCGCGGATTTCCGCCTCGCGCGTCGCACGCAGGCCGGGATCCTCGATCCCTGCCAACTCCTTCGCCAGTCGCATCTCGACGTTGCCGCC
>JASHQG010000615.1 GCA_030037665.1 Acetobacteraceae bacterium | reverse complement strand
CCAGCTTCGGCTATTGTATACGGATGTCGCCGCTTGCCAACCCCTTTCCGCCCTATGCATGGTTGCGCTTTTCCACGGGTTCCGGCAGAACTACGCGCCGACTCGGCTGCCGACCCGACGCCAGGCTGGCTTTTGTATCCTGAGGCGGCCCGTAATCGGCCCACCTAATCGACGGAAGGCTCGTCGCTTGTCCGCGTTCCCCGATTCCCCGGCTGTTTCCGCCGACGGCCCCCGCCTGGGCGCGCTGCACGCGCCACTGCGCGACACGGTGGCCGAGGCGATCCGCACCGCGATCCTGTCCGGCCATTTCAAGCCGGGCGAGCGTCTGATCGAGGACCGGCTGGCGGAAGAATTCGCCGTCTCGCGCAACCCGATCCGCGAGGCGATCCGCATGCTGGCCTCGGAGGGGCTGATCGAGGTGACGGCGCGGCGCGGCGCCATGGTGGCCTCGCTGTCGCCACAGGAAGCGGAGGAGCTGCTCGAGGTACGGGCGACGTTGGAGGCTGCCAATGCGCGGTTGGCGGCACGACGGCGCGATCCGGTCGTGTTACGGCAGCTCGAGGCGATTTTGGCGCACGGCACCGAGGCGATCGCGGCGGGCCGTGTTGCCGAGCTGCCGAAGCTCAACGACGATTTTCACGCCGGCCTGGCCCGGGCGGGGCACAATCGCGTGCTCTCGGACATGATGCGCACGCTGCGCGACCGCAGTGCGCCGCTGTTTCGTGGCTACGGTCTGGATTTCGCCCGTGCCACATGGGACGAGCATGCCGGCATCCTCACTGCCGTGATCGCGGGGGATACGGAGCTGGCGCCACTGCTGGCGTACCGGCATGTGTTGAATGCGGGGGCACTGGCGTCGGACCTCGCTCGCGCGGGGTCGCGCCGTGATGCGGATCGACCGATCGAGCGAAGCGAGGGCGGGTGAGGGCGATCGGGTCGATCGGTAGAGCGCTGCCGTCACGCCCGATCACCCTCAGCCGCGGCGCTGCGCACCGCGCGGCGGCACGCTTCTCGGCTTGGCCGCGGGAGAGGTTGACGGGCCGTCGAAATTGTATACAGAATCCGGCAAGCCAACCAACCCCGGAGGAGTCGCATGCCCGACCTGATGGACCAGGCAACGTTCCGCACCGCCCTCGAGACCGCCATCAAGGGCAAAAGCGCCACCAAGTCGCCCTTCAGCATCGCCTGGGCGGAGGGAAAACTCAGCCGCGCCCATCTCGCGCGCTGGGCCGAAAATCACTTCCACTATGTCGGTCCATTCGCGGAATACCTCGCCTATGTCTATGCACGCCTGCCGGCGCACATGACGGAAGCAAAGGACTTCATGCTTTCCAACATGTATGAGGAAGAGATCGGCGGCGACCGCCACACCGACCTGCTGATCCGCTTCGCTCAGTCCTGTGGCACCACCGCTGACCGCGTGAAGGACCCGGACAACATGTCCCCCACCACGCGCGGCCTGCAAAGCTGGTGCTATGCTGTTGCTATGCGCGAAGACCCGATTGTTGCCATTGCCGGACTGGTCGTCGGACTCGAATCGCAGGTGCCATCGATCTACCGCCGCCAAACCCCGACGCTGCGCGAGAAGTACGGCTTCACCGACGAGGAAGTCGAATTTTTCGACCTTCACATCGTGTCCGACGAAATCCACGGCGAGCGCGGCTACCAGATCGTGCTGTCGCACGCGACAACGCCCGAGATGCAGCAGCAGTGTCTGAAGATTTGTGAAGTCGGCGCACAGATGCGCTTGCTCTACACCAACGCGCTGTATCGCGACTACGTGGAGAATGATCTGCCACTCAGGGAACTCGATCTAGCGGCCTGAGCACGTCGCGATCGTGCCCAACATTGTCCTGCACAAATGCGGCGAGGCATTCCGCGGCGAGGTCGCGGCAGAGACGAACCTCGTCGTGCGTGCTGGCATCCGGCGCTTTCCCTATCCGCATCTGACCTATGGGTGCGGCATGGGGAAATGCGGCCGCTGCGCCTGCCGCGTGCTGGCAGGGGCCGAGCATTTGCCTGAACCGAACTGGAAGGAAACAAAGCGTCTGGGCGATCGGATCGGGCAGGGCTTCCGCCTGGTCTGCCAACTATGGATCACGCACGACATCGAACTGCACCAGGACGACGCACTGAACGCAGCAGCGCCGAGGCCGAGGGAGGGCTAGATGTTCGTTATCCTGACCAGCCGCCCTGGCCAGTACCATACCGAGCTCGGTCCCGGCCTTCGCCGCTGCGAAAGCTACGACTATCTGTTTTGTGGACAAAACAAGGCGCGCTTCGACATTGCGCTGCTTCTGCAGGACGTGAAAGTCCGCGTGGTGGACGAAACGCCGCCCGAGCGCGTCAACGACATCCCAAGCAAGTTCCTGCCAAAATTTGCCAGCCTGGAAGACGCGCGCGCTGCGCTCCACGCGCTGGTCAAGTTCGGTTCTGTCGACGCGGCGTTGCGTCGCGTGCCATGAGCGACGCTGTCCCGCCTGCCCTTGCGCGCATCGAGACGACCGAGACGACTTCCGTCACCACGGTGACGGTGACCTTCGTCACCAACGCGATGAAGGCGGTCACAGCGCCCCGAAACAGTAATTTGTTACGAATATCACTGCGCGAGCAAGGCGGGATTCCGTTCAAATGCGGCGGCGGGCTGTGCGGTACTTGCCGCTGCCGGATCGAACTCGGCCGGGAAAACACCGATTCTGTGAAGCCGAAGGAACGCCGGCACCTGACCGAGGCCGATCTCGCCGCTGGATACCGCATGGCATGCCAGACGTTTGTGAATGGCGATGTTGCCGTCTCCTGGGTGCCGCGCGACCTGGCAGGCGGCAATGCGGCAAGGAGTTGACGAGATGAAGACGATGCGCAGGCTGGAACTGAAGGAAGCGCGACTGATGGCAGCGTCGGCGCTGGCGAAGGCGGCAGACCTCGGCGTGTGTGAAACAGTCTGCATCGTCGATGAAGGCGGTTACCCCATTGTGCTGGAACGCATGGACGGTGCGCGAATCACCGGCGCCCAGATCGCTTGGAACAAGGCGTTCACCGCGGCGGGCCACAAGCGTTCGACACATCTGTTCAACCAGCCACCGAACGGGCCAGCGCTACCGGGTAATGAGGCGTTTGGGATTCAATTCAGCTTTGAAGGCCGCTTTGCCGTGTTCGTTGGTGGGTTCCCTATTGTCGTGGATGGCGAAGTGGTTGGCGGCATTGGGCTCAGTGGCGGTAACGGCGAGCAGGACACTGGCTGCGGCCTCGCGGCTCTGGCCGCGCTGCGGGACGCCCTGGTCGACCGCGATCTGCCGGTGATCGTGACGGCAGATATCAAACTTTGAGATAACCGCCTGTCACTCACTCTTCAGCCACCGCCGCGCGCGCTGGTCTATTGGGGTTACCGGCATTTGTTGAAAAACGTATACCACGCCAGAGCATGCTTCTTCGAACGTTACTTATCGACCTCCTCCAGCAGTCGTCGGGTGGCCAGTGCGTCGTTCGAGTGATGGCGCTCCCACATGCGACCAGCTTCTCTGCCATCATGTGGTAGCTGCGGCCCGAGTGATCTAACCCATCCAGGACAGTCTTGCCTTGTTGCGTTGTCTTTAGAACGGAGAATAGTGCCCCCTCCGGTTCAACTCTGCCCGTTGAAATGAGAACTTCGGGCCGACGCATTCTCAAGTATGCGGCAGAAACTGAGAATATCGTGCCAGACGCGGGCCTCGTCCGAACTGAGAACACGGGTTCCGTCCGGTCGCCCGCTACCCGACCCACGCAGGTCTTCAACCGTCCGGGTCCGCCGGCAGTGTGCGATCAGGCGATAGAGGGTCGCCCGACTGAGACCAAGTCCCAAGCCGACAGCGTCGACCGCACTGATCTTCCGAAGCGCTCTCGAAGCGGCTCGGCACCGCGCTGATCAACGGGAGCAGGTTCCTCCGCCGGCTGCGTCCGCTCGCCGGCCGAGCGGTGCTGATGCACGGCCACCGGCATGTGGATTGGATCGGCACCTGCGGCGGGCTGTTGATCGTCTCCGCGCCGTCGCCGGTGATCGCGCCGCGCGACAGCACGCGGGCGCATTTCCACATCCATACGCTCAGCCTTGGGGACGGCAGGCTGGCCCTGCTGCAGCCACAGTACCGGCAGCTCGGAGTAAAGCTGCTCAGCCTTATCGCGCAGGAGGGTATTGACTCGGAATTTTATCGGCCCCGCGACTAGTAGAGTTGGAGGGAACCACCTGCTGCTGCAGCCAGCGCTGCACGCGCGCGTCCTCGCAAACGGCGACGTTGAATCGCATCCATGGCGAGCGCTCAAGATGTGGACGGAACACCGTACCCGGAGCAAGCATAATGCCGTCACGCTGGGATGCTTCCGCTAGGGCAAGCGAATCGTCGGTGTGCGGGAACCGCGCCCACACGAACATCCCATCCGTTGGTTCGACGAACACTTCCATACCAAGGCGTCCAAAGGCACGTACCACGTTAATGCGCGTCTCGCCGAGTCTCTCGTGCAAGCGAGACAAATACTTTCGGTAATGCCCATCCACCAGCATCATATACACGAGCCGCTCGTTGAATTGTGACGTGGTGATGCTGGTCAGCACTTTGATATCCGCAAGCTCCTCCGCGATGCTCTGGGCGCAAGCGAGGAAGCCGACGCGCAGGCTGCCGGACAGTGTTTTCGAGAAGCTGCGCGCGTAGATAACTCGATTGAGCTGGTCAAGCGTCGCAAGCCGAGGCGTCGTCTTCGCCTGGAGATCGCTGAAGATGTCATCTTCGACGATGACGAAGCCGTGGCGCTCGGCTGCCTGCAACACCTTGAAAGCAATGTGCGGGCTCATGTCGGTGCCGGTCGGGTTCTGCATAACCGACTGGGTGAAGTACACCTTCGGCCGATGTGCGGCGGCGAGCGTCTCGAGCACACCGACGTCCGGTCCGTCACGACTGCGCGGCACCGCCAGCATTATAACGCCGTGCAAACGCAGATTGCCGAACAGGTTGTAATATCCGGGATCATCGACCAGAACTGCGTCACCGGGCTTGAGCATATAGCGGATAACCAGATCCAGTGCCTGGCTGGTCCCTTGCGTGAGTAGTATTTGTCCCGGATGTGCAGGGATGCCGAGCGTAGAGAGCATCAGTGTGAGGTGCTCGCGGAGCGGTAGATACCCAAACGGATGGCCGTATTCAAGCAGATGGGCGCCGTTCTTGCGGGCGAGCACGTTGAGGCTCTGGCGGATGCGGGCTTCGTCCAGCCAGGAATTGGGTAGCCACGGACCGCCCGGGTGCAATTTGTGGTCGTCCGCCTCCAGCAGGCGACGGATGAGCCAAACTAGCTCCTCATTGCGCTTGTGGCCATCGGATGTGGCGACCTCTAGTCCCGCCGGGGCCGTCGGCGCGGCTGTCGTGTAAAAGCCCGCGCCTGGTCTTGACTGCAAATAGCCCATGGCCACCAGCCGATCGTAAGCCTCGACCACCGTAAATCGGCTCACATGGTGGGCGTCGGCAAAGGTCCTGATCGACGGCAGCTTGGTTCCTGGCCGCAAGTGCCGCTCGTCGATTTGCCGCTTGACGCCAGCGACGATCTGGGCGGCAAGCGGCTGGCCGTTCCTCTGGTTGATTGTAAGAGAGAACATATTGGCTCGATGCGCGTTCCCATCGACTGGCCCGGTCCCCGGACCGGTACAGTCGCGGCAGGTGATGTCGTAACTGTCTATTACTGTCTGGCCGAGCATCTTGGCAAGGTGGGCGACCCTCATGCGGCGAACCGCCGGCCTTATTTCGCCGCGGCAAGGGCAACCGCACATCAAGGGAGAGACCTACATGCCCCTCATTCAGGTTCGCGTCATCAAGGACGTATTTTCCAAGGAGCAGAAGCGCCAGATCATCAGCAAGCTTACTGATGCGATGGTCTCGATTGAGGGCGAAAACATGCGCAACGTCACTTGGTGCGTGGTCGAAGAGGTGGAGAGCGGCGACTGGGGGATCGCCGGCAATGCCCTTACCACGGCGGACGTGCACGCGCTCGCGCACGGAAAGGCCGCGTAACGGGTGGCGTCGTTCGCGCTGCGCCCTGGCGATGACTGTGGCCGGTGGCGCAACGCGACTCGCCGAGCATGTCGCCGCACGTGGCTGCTGGTTGCTCGCCGAACCTTGCTTGGCTGACCCGGGCAGTGTCCGAAGTCCTCGGGGCACATATCTTGAAATCCGCCACCTGTGAATCCGGCGCAGAAGCGGCGAAGGCGATTCTGCCAGTAGCCAAATATCTCGTTGGGTGGCAGCGGCCGGGGATGTCGGGTTCATCGCGGAACAGGACAGCGAAATCATCGGTTTTCCGCCGAGGAGCTGGAGTTTCCCTTCGGCGCCGAAGGCACTCCCACAGCGGCGATCGGCGTGAAATCGCACGCGCGCGGCCAGGGTGTTGGAGAGAAGCTCATGCGCGCATTGATTAACGAGAGCGCTCGCCACGGACCTAGCCTTTGCATCCTGCACGTCGCCTATATGAGTGGCTAGGATTTCGCATGGCGCCCGATTCCATGTTTGCAAATCGGACTGGAGGCAAGTCGGTTGGTATGGTCTTCGATAGATCTGCGGCCGCGCCATAGAGCTACGGAATTCTTGATTTTCGCACGACGTCCGACGGTCCGGTTTCCACCCAAAGCGGCTGCTCAAAGGGAGCTTAACCTACGACCGGGGCGGAGGTGTGCAGCGCTACTACCGCCCTCGGCGTCGGACCGTTTCGGCAGAACGTTCAATTCGGGCCGACGGGCAAGCGACAGATAGGCCGCCAGTGCGAGTAAGGAACACAAGGCCATCATCGCGGTCATCGAGAGCGCCGAGTGACCGTCATGGAACGCTGCGACCAGCCCGCTGACCACCGCTCCGGTCATCATCTGCACCGAACCCAGTGCCGCACCCGCGACGCCGGCCATCTCAGGCACTGGCTCCATCGCCCGTTCCATCACATTCGGCATGACCAATCCGAACGCAATGTTGCAAAGTACGAGCAGAGGGACGACCAGCACCAGCGGCGTCCACCTCGCGACGGTCATGGACAACAGCAGCATTGCAGTTGCCGAGGCGAGCTGCAGCCCGATACTCAACGGATAGCGATAGGAAATTCCCGCCGCGTTGATCCTGCCGCTCAAGAACGATCCCGTCATGATCCCGATCGAGGTCGCGGCGAACACCAGGCCGTACTGTGCGGATGAGAGGCCGGCTCCCACGACCAGGAATAGCGGCGATCCGCTTACATAAGCGAACAGAGCGCCGAACGTCGCCGCAGCGACGAGCAGATAGCCACGACATGCAGGATGCGTCAGGACGCGTGCGTAGTCGCCCGCGATCACCGTCGGCACGAGCCGTTTCGCGCCGCGGGATGGCGCACTTTCGCCAAGGCCGAACAACACGGCAAGCAGCAACACGACGCCAATGCAGGCGAGAGACGCATGGATGATGCGCCAGCCGCCCAGCCTCATCGACGCTCCACCCAGCGTCGGTGCGATGGTCGGCACGATCATCATGATCATCGTGATATAGGACATCCGCACGCGCGCGGCCTCTCCTGCGAACAGGTCGCGCACGATTGCCATGGTAATCGTCGCACTGGCGCCCGAACCTGCCCCTTGCAAGAAGCGCCAAACCAGCAACTCGGAAAATGAGCGCGCCGTCGCACAGCCGGCTGCGCCAATCGTAAACAGGAGACATGCGAACAAGACCACGGGCTTGCGGCCGTATCGATCCGATACCGGGCCATAGATCAATGGCGCGCCGGCGAAGCCGAACATGAAAACACTCATCGTCAGGCCAGCCCCGGCCAGCGTGACATGCAGCGCTGCGGCGACTGCACCCAGTGTCGGCAGGCTCGTGTCAATTCCGAAGGAGGGGAGCGCCACGAGCATACCCAGTAACACTGTAAATCGCACAGATTCCGCGGGAATGCGCATCGGGGATATCTTTCGATGTGGGGAATGGTTTCGCCGCCGTACGCGCGGCTCGATGCGTACGACGGCGAACGCTTCGTTTGAGTGGGCGGTGACTAACGCGTCATCGCATGTGCCGGCAGATACGCGCGGTCGGACCGGCTTCGCCCGGCAACGAGGCGTGCGGTTCGGGAGTCTCTCGCCGTTTCATGGAGGATCCGCAGGATCGTCGATCGCGTATCGATGGCACCGAACTCCTCGGCCATCTGCCTCGCCCGATTGCGATAATGCGGCGTGTCCAGTACGGTCCGCACGGCATCGCCCAGCAGTCCGGGCGTCGGCTCGTTGGTCTCGAGGTTGATGCCCACGCCAGACCACTTAACCCGCGCATTCACATCGGCTTTGTCCTCGGTCAATCCCGCAGTCACCAAGGGAATTCCCGCGCTCATCGACTGGTTGACGGTGCCATAGCCGCCATTGGTGACCAGCACATCCACTTTCGGTAGTAGCCATTCGAACGGTAGATAGCTTGCCAGACGCGCATTGGCGGGAATCGGACCGGATATCGCGTCCAAGGGACGGCCACCGGCGGTTCCGACCACCAGAATGTCAGGTTCATTCGCAAGCGCGGCCATTGTCGGTTCGACCAGAAGTCCGAAATCACGGTTCGCAACAGTTCCCTGCGTCACCAGCACGACTTTACGCGCACCATCGAGATCGCTCGCCCAAGGTGGCAGCGGGGCCTGGCCGGGGATGAGGGGCGGCGTACCCACGAAGCTCACGGTCGACGGGATATGCTCCCGGGGAAATTCAAAGCTGGGCACCGTGAGTTGCAGATAGGCGTCGGCGTGCGCGATAACGGCGTCGAACAGGGCCAGCGAGATCGGCTCCATCCCCAGGCCGCGTAGCACGCCGTTGAGATGCTGCATCGTGGGGCCGTTGGTGAGGCGTTCGTATTCGTCTGCGATCACCGCGAAGCGCTCCACGTCTGCCGGTGACGCCGCTGGCGGCAGTCCGAGAAAATTGGGGGCACCATCGCTTCGGCACCAGTGCAAGATCGTCGTACCGCATAGGACAATTGGCGGCCGCTCCTCGCGCGGCGTCATCAACATCGGCAGGACGCCGAACATCATATCGTCACTGACGATGACGTCGGCCGGAAACTCCAGGAGCGCCTGTTGCAGCCCCCGATATTGGTCTGCGATCCGGTCGATGAAAATGCGCTGCAGAGCGACGCGCAACCATTCGAAACCCGTCGGAAGCTCGGCCAGCTCGGGCGCCACTTCGTGAAGGTTGCGCAAATCAACGTCTGCCTCGCCCGAAAAGGACCGGAAGTGGACGCCGGCACGCTCAATGCGGTCGCGCAGCCAGCTCCCCGACAGAAACGAAAGCTCATGGCCCTCGGATCGCAGCATATGTCCAACGGCGAGCATCGGATTGATGTGACCGATCCCCGGCGTTGACGTGATCAGGATTTTCATGCGGAGGTCTCGCCCTTTGCTCAGTCTTCCGCGGCGCGACCGCCGCTCCGGTCGAGCAGGCGATGGCGGCGCATGAGCAAACTTGCGGGTCGCTGTTACGGCGCGAATTCCGAACGGCGCGAGATGGCTACACCTGCAACATACGCTCGATCCGACCGGACACCCGGTGCAGACGAATGGA
>JASHQG010000614.1 GCA_030037665.1 Acetobacteraceae bacterium | reverse complement strand
CAGCGTCGCCGACGAGATCACCAAGCTCGATGCGCTCAAACAGTCGGGATCGATCACGGATCAGGAATTTACGCGGCTTCGAGCCAGACTCGTACAGTAACCCGGTTCGAAGAAACCAAGGAGGACACGCGCGGAAAAGGCGTGGCGACGTCCTGAAAGTGACAAGTTGCCGCGGCAGCTTCCCTGCGATTGTCGATCTCCAGGCCGCGATCAACCGCTCTCTGGCCGGGCATAATGCCAAGCCGAGAGCCTGCATCCGGGCTGCACCCGTCAGCTTTATCGTGGCTCGGCGGGGCAGGCGGCCCATCGCGCCTGTCGGGGCCGGGCACAAGCCGGACCGCGGTGGCCCGGGACAGTCGGCCACGTCGTCGGGTCCAGCCAACCCACTTGATGAGCCCGCATTCGGGGCCGCCGGCCAACCGGGAATGCCGGGTCAGCTGGCAGCTCAACGCCGGGTGCGACCGACCCGATGTCATGTGTTGGTGCATCCGATTGGCTTCGACGACATCTTCGCCCCAACGCGCGGCGCGGTCCGTCCGGAATGCACTGGACGCCTACCCCAATCGTGATAGTGAAGTCCCCCTCTCGTGAGACCCCAACGGGCGCCGCGGGTCATCATGGCACAGCTGTCTCGATGAGCTCGTGCGGTCTCGTTCATGACGCGCGGGAATCCGTGATTTGTCACACAAGGATGTCGATGGTGTCACACAACCATGTCGTGATCGGCGCCGACAATCCGGAGTTTGTCGCCTTGAGGCGGGTCCTCGGCTAGGTCGGAGCGAACAGAAGGCGCAAAATCCGGCTGCTTTGGCGAGCCAATGGAGGAGTTCTGTGCATCGGGCGTTGGGCGGTAGCCATACCCGGACTCTCTGGCGATCTCTGCGGGGCGGACCGGGCGGATGTCTCAAGCCTGTCAGATGGTGGATGGGCGTCGCCGCCGCGAGGCGCGGCGGTCGGTTGTGCACGCGCGTGAGCGAGGGCCGGGCAATGAGACGGTTCACGGCCGTTGTCAGGTTCGCAGTGAGCGTCGCCGTCTTGACCACGCTGATCGCGCGCGGGCCTGCTGATGCGCAAACCCCCGCGCCGCCGCCGGCGGTCATATTTGCGCCGGTCGCGCTCCAGGATGTCGCGCCTGTGTACAGCTTCATCGGCCACGTGATGGCGATCCAGTCAGTGCAAGCCGTACCGCGCGTGACCGCATTCATCGATAATGTCCTGGTGAAAGACGGCAGCAATGTCACAGCGGGCCAGGTTATGTTTCAACTGCAGAAGGCGCAGTACGAAGCAACGCTGCAGGGTGCGCAGGGACAGCTTGCGTCGGCACAGGCCGCATTGCATCTCGCGCAGATTGCCTACCAGCGGGCAGCCCAGCTCGCCAGCCGGGGTGTGGCATCACAGGCGACACTCGATCAGGCAACCGCAACGCGCGACCAGGATCAGGCCGCCGTCGTCTCGGCACAGGCCAACGTCGCCCAGGCCGCACTCAACCTCAGCTACTGCACGATCTCGGCTCCAATCAGCGGCCGGGTCGGGCGCGTGACGCTGACGAAGGGGAATCTGGTTACACCCAGTACTTCGGCGCTCATCACCATTAACGAACTCAGCCCGATCCGGGTGGTGTTTGCGGTCAGCTACCGCGACATTGTCACCATTGAAGCCAGAGAGCACAGTCCGGGCCACCCGGCCAACGCCAAACTGTCGGTGCAACTGAAGCTGCCGAATGGGGCGGTGTACGATCACCCGGGCCAGATCGCCTTTCAAACCAACGAGGTCGACAGCGCAACCGGCACCGTCAATGTCTATGCGGATTTCCCGAACCCCGATGCAGTGCTTCTGCCGGGGGCATACGTGACGATCAACATACGCCGCGCCGCTCCTGAGGAGCGGCCCATGGTCCCGGTGGAGGCTGTGCAAACGGAGGAGGGCGGCAGCTTCGTTCTGCTCATCGGCCCTGACAATAAGGTTAAGCAGCAGCCGGTGACCCTCGGTCCGCAAATTGCGCAGGACTTTGTCGTGGAAAAGGGGGTCGCTGCCGGCGACCGTATCATTGTCAGCGGGATACAGAAGGCGAGGCCGGGCGAACTGGTCCATCCGGTGCCCGCGCAGCCTGCGTCGGCGCCACCGGGACAGACTGGCACGCCGGGTGCCTCCGAGCAGAGTGGCTAGCGATGCTGTCTCATTTCTTTATTCGCCGGCCGAATTTCGCCATCGTCCTGTCTGTTGCGATCACGCTGGCTGGCCTCGTGTCGCTTTCTGTGATTCCAATCGCCCAGTACCCGAATATCACACCACCGCAGGTCGCGGTTTCTGCGTCCTATCCAGGAGCAAGCGCCGAAACCATTGCGAATACGGTGGCGCAGCCGATCGAAGTACAGGTCAATGGCGCGCCGGACGCGCTCTACATGCAAAGTACCAGCACGAGTTCCGGCACCTATAATCTAACAGTCACGTTTGCAATCGGTTCAGATCCGAATATCGACCAGGTCAACGTACAGAACCGCGTTCAGCTGGCCATCGCTCAGCTGCCGCCTGAGGTTCAGCAGGAAGGACTGACCGTCCGTGCGGCATCCAGTAACTTCGTGCTTGCGGTAAACCTCTACTCACCCAACAACAAATTCGATCAAGTCTTCATCTCCAACTACACCTACATGCACTTACAGCAGGAGATCGCGCGCATACCGGGCGTTGGCAACACGCAGATCTTTGGCCAACGCCAATATGCTATGAGGATTTGGCTCAATCCTGACCGAATGACGGCGCTTGGGATTACCGCCGCCGATGTGACCAACGCCATACAGGCGCAAAATATCCAGGTTGCAGCCGGGCAGATCGGACAGCCGCCGACGGGCAAGAATCAGCAGCAGCAGCTCACGATCCTTGCCACCGGCCGGTTGAGCACCGTTCAGCAGTTCAAGAACATTATCATCCGTACCAATCCGGATGGAGCCGTGGTGAGGGTCGCGGATGTCGGCACCGTGGAACTTGCCGCCCAACAGTACACTTCTTCCTCGGCACTTGATGGGGCTCCATCTGCAACACTTGCCATTTATCAGGCCCCGAACGCGAACGCACTGGCGGTCGCTGGCGCGGTCGAACAGCAGATGCAGGCGTTGAGTAAGACGTTCCCACCTGGACTGCAGTACGCCGTCGTCTACGATGCGACACGTTTCGTCAGTGCTACCATCGCCGAGATCGCGCGCACGCTGGCGATTACGCTGGTTCTCGTGATTGCGGTCGTCTACTTATTCCTGCAGGACTGGCGGGCAACGCTCATTCCAACGCTCGCGATTCCCGTCTCGCTCATCGGCGTTTTCCCGGTGCTTTACCTCCTTGGTTATTCGGTAAACACCGTCGACCTGTTTGCGCTTGTTCTGGCCATCACCCTGGTTGTTGACGATGCAATCGTGGTGGTCGAGAACGTGAGCCGCCACCTGGAGGAGGATCAAGGGCGGCGACCGATAACGATCGTGACCGAGGAAGCCATGGCGGAGATCACCGGTCCGGTCATCGCGACCACGCTCGTTCTCGTGGCTGTGTTTGCGCCAGTCGGATTCATCGCCGGTGTCACCGGTGCACTTTATCGTCAGTTCGCGGTCACCATTTCCGTTTCCGTTGTCATCTCCGCGGTTAATGCGCTGACACTCAGTCCAGCGCTTTGTGTCCTGTTCCTGCGTACTCCGACCCCGGCACGTTTCTTTCTGTTCCGGTGGTTCAACCGGGGATTCGACATGGTCCGCGACCGCTACGGGAATGGGGTCGGATTTCTTTCACGCTGGATGTCGGTCACCGCCGTCGGAATGCTGCTCTGCTTCGGGCTGGCGTACTTCGTCTTCAGTTTGACGCCTTCGGGCTTCCTTCCCGACGAGGATCAGGGATACTTTTACGTCACCGTGCAGATGCCGAATGGCGCGTCATTGGGGCGGACAGAGCGCGTTGTCCACGAAATCGGGGCCATCCTCCGAGAGACGCCGGGAATCGCCCATGCGATCGAACTCAGCGGTTTCAATCTGGTTGCCGGCGCGCAGGATCCCAGCGCGGGCAGTATTATCGCCATCATGAAACCTTGGGACCAGCGCAACGCCAGCGAGTCGACGAGCGCGGTGATTGCAGCGCTGGGGCCAAAATTCAATGCCATGCCGGTTGCCGAACTCACCAGCTTCAATCCGCCGGCTATTTCGGGCCTCGGTGCCACAGGCGGGATCAACTTCGTTCTGGAGGCACGCGGGGGTCAAACGTATGCGCAACTTGCGAGCGCCGCTCGGGGCCTGATCTTCGAGGCGAACCAAAACCCGAACCTCAGGTCGGTGTTTACCAGCTTCTCCGCTGCCGTGCCTCAGATCCTGGTTCAGGTCAATACGGCTGAGGCCGCCATCATGGGTGTAACACCAGCCGCGATCTATCAGACCCTTCAGGCGAATCTCGGTGGCCAGTACGTCAATGACTTCAACTATCAGAACTTCGTCTTCCAGGTTCTCGTGCAAGCCGAATACCCGTTCCGCGGCAAAGTGAGCGATATCCAACAGCTCTATGTCCGAAGTACGAACGGCGCCATGGTGCCGCTTAGCAGCCTGGTATCGGTCAAAGCCGTTCAAGGTGCGGATGCGGTCACGACCTATAACCTGTTCCCTGCTGTACTGATCAACGGAGCGGTGGCTCCGGGTAAGAGCACAGGTCAGGCCATGGCGGCGATGCAGCAGCTCGCTGCCACGCATCTACCCGCGGGTTTCAGCTATAACTGGACGGCCATGTCGTTCCAGGAACTGCAATCCGCCGGGCAAGCGGCTTCCGCTTTTCTCTTCGCGATCGTTTTCTCCTACCTGTTCCTCGTGGCGCTCTACGAGGGTTGGATTCTGCCCTTCTCGGTCATATTGCCGGTTGCGTTTGCTTTGCTCGGCGGACTGCTGCTCCTTATGGCTCGTGGCATGGCGCTGGACGTCTATGGGCAGTTGGGACTCGTGCTGCTGATCGGTCTGGCGGCTAAGAACGCGATTCTCATTGTGGAATTTGCGAAAGACCGGCTCGAGCGCGGTGGCGCCACCGTCTACTCGGCGGCCGAAGAGGGCGCTCGAACGCGCTACCGTCCGGTGATGATGACGGCGTTGGCCTTCATCGTTGGCGTGATCCCGCTGGTCGTTGCGACCGGTGCCGGTGCCGGCGCTCGGACGTCAATTGGCACCGCCGTGTTTGGTGGTATGGCGCTTGCCAGCTTCATCGGGGTCTTGTTCGTGCCGCCGCTGTTTGTTCTCTGTGAACTCCTGCAGGAACGTCTGGGGCGGATTGTCAGACGACGAAATCGACAGCCGGCCGAAATCGGAGAACCATACTCCCGGCCGGCCGGGCGCAGAGAGGAGGTGTGATGCTGCGCAAGCCGCACATCACGCAGATGGCGGGCTCGCACCCACGTTCATGTTGGTCTTCGCCGATGCGCAGCTTGCCCAAGGGCAGGGATCGCGTCAGCGTGGTCGTGCTCGTCTGCAAGA
>JASHQG010000613.1 GCA_030037665.1 Acetobacteraceae bacterium | reverse complement strand
TCGGTTACGGTTAGATTGGCACGCGGTACCACGGCGACGACGGAGAAAATGGCACCGGCGGGTTTCCAGCATTTGGTGCAGCCGCAGGCGTGGTCATAGGCGACCTGTCCCTTGATCTCGACTTTCACTGGGTCCTGGGTGCATTTGCAAACCAGCGTGCCGCCGGAGAAATTGGGACTGCCGGGTTTGATTCCATTATCGATCGACGGATGCAGACGAATTGTGTCGGACATGTTTGCGCTCCCCATTTGTGGTAACTTGGCAGGGTCCGCCGGGCCGCATCGAGAGCCCTACCGAATGTGGGCCAATGCCGCGCTCGCGCGGCAACGCAATTCTACCGCAATTTCAGTAAACCGGTAAATCGAAGAATAGCGACTCCCTGCGCAATCTGCGCGCGTCGCCACGGTTATCCGGCTGCGAAATCTGTCGTGGGGCACCGCACGATCACGCTGCTGCCCGCGGCGGCTGCCGCGTGGAGCGCGCAGCGACAGCGCATGCTGTTCGCTTGCCAAGGCGAACGGTGAACAAGTTGCTCGAGGGTCGCTTTTGCGATGGGGAAAACCCTGAGCGTCTCAAGGGATGGGGCGTGTTTTTTCGGCGCGGTGGAAATGCCCGTCGTCAGGCGGCCGAATACGGTGGAGTATCAGCACTGCGGTGCGTGCTCGGTTGGTCCCCTCAGCGCCGTAGGCTCTGGCCGCCCGAGATCGAACGGCTGGTAACCCGCCCGCTTCGCCGACTGGTCGCCATTACACCCGGATCGCGACTGATCAGCACATGCGATGATCCCGCTGTCCGAACGTGGCGGCTGGCATATGCGGACCTCTGAAGGGGTTGGCAACGTTTCGCACACCGTGTACCTGCTCTGCTTCCGTGATCACCGAAGCGACCACCAAGGAGGAGGGTGTGCCATCAACCGTGTCACAGGCCGTCGACGCTCGGCTCACGCGTGCGGCTATCTTTCTGGTCGTCACCATAAACGCCGGCGCACGATCCGAATCGGCAGTACGGAACCTCTGTGGTGATCTTGCCGCGCTCGTTCGCGCTGTCGGTTTTCGTGTGCCTGGCGGCGAGCTGTCCTGTGTCATAGGGATCGGCTCCGACGCCTGGAACCGGCTCTTCGGGACACCGCGACCGAAAGAGCTGCATCCATTCCGAGAAATCCTTGGGGTCCATCATGCCGTCGCTACGCCTGGCGATCTGCTCTTTCACATCCGGGCCACGCGGACCGACCTTTGCTTCGAGCTTGCGACCCAAATCATGACGCGCCTTGCCGGCGCGGTCTCGGTGGCCGACGAGGTGCATGGCTTCAAATACTTCGATGACCGCGACCTGCTCGGCTTCGTCGACGGTACGGAAAACCCGGTGGCACAGGCCGCGGCCGAAGCCACCATCATCGGGAATGAGGACGCCAGTTTCACTGGTGGCAGCTATGTCATCGTGCAGAAATATCTTCACGACCTCACGAAGTGGAATGCACTGCCCGTCGAGGAACAGGAGCAGATTGTTGGCAGAAAGAAGCTATCGGATATTGAGCTGGAGGCTGCTGCGAAGCCCACATTTGCACACAATGTCCTGACGAGCATCAGCGAGGACGGGCAACCTGTAGAAATCCTGCGCGACAACATGCCATTTGGGAATTTCGGTAAAGGGGAGTTTGGAACGTATTTCATCGGCTATGCGCGGTCCCCGAGTAGGGTCGAGCACATGCTCGAAAACATGTTCATTGGCAAACCGCCTGGCAATTACGATCGGCTGCTCGATGTCAGCCGCGCGGTGACCGGATCACTGTTTTTCGTACCGTCGGCGACCTTCCTAGACAATGCCGCGGTTGTCGCAGGTCCTGCGCCGAGCCTGGCGACGAATTCCAGCGATATCCCGGGCCAGGCCACATCGAAGCCACCGCTGTCTTCCGCTGACGACTCCCTCCGCATTGGTTCACTGAAGAAAGAGACAGGCCATGAATAATCTCCACCGCGACCTTGCTCCCATCTCCGACGCGGCATGGGGACAGATCGAGGAAGAGGCGTCCCGCACCCTCAAGCGCTACCTCGCAGCGCGGCGCGTCGTGGACGTACCGGACCCGAAGGGCCTCACCCTCGCGGCTGTCGGCACTGGCCATACCCAACCCATCACTGCACCACGCGAGGGGGTTCAGGCGGTGCGGCGCGTGGCAAACGCGCTCGTCGAATTGCGCGTTCCGTTCACGCTCTCGCGTCAGGCGATTGATGACGTGGAGCGTGGCGCGACGGACTCAGACTGGGCGCCACTGAAGGACGCCGCGCGCAAGATAGCGTTCGCCGAAGATCGCGCTGTCTTTGACGGATATGCCGACGCAGGAATTCAGGGTATCCGGCCTGGTGCCAGTAACCCTGTCTTGACGCTCCCTTCCGCGCCAACGGAGTATCCGGCGGTGGTTGCACGGGCGGTCAACGAACTGCGCCTCGCCGGAGTCAATGGCCCGTACGTGCTCGTGCTGGGTGCAGAATCTTATACGGCCGTGAGCGGGGCCAGCGAGGAAGGCTGGCCCGTCCTCCAACATATTCAACACGTGGTGGACGGAGAGATCATTTGGGCGCCTGCCATCGAGGGCGGTCTTGTCCTTACCACTCGTGGGGGCGATTTCGAGTTGGATCTCGGGCAGGACATCTCCGTGGGCTATCTGGGCCATTCCGGAACGGCCGTCGAATTGTACTTGCAGGAAAGCTTTACCTTTCGGCTTCTGACGACGGAGGCCGCTGTCACCCTCGCCGTTTCGGCGCATCGCGAAGCCTTCTCGAGCTGAACCAAGTTGAAGACCTGGCGAGAAACCGACCACATCCAGGCAGTGCCTCCCGTATGCCCTAGACATCGGCAAAGGCTTCGTGGGATCTCCGGTCGCATCCCATCCCGCCAGCACGAATAAGCCCGGATTAATGGTCATCAACTGATATAGATTGCCCTGAGCGAGCAGGCGCAGTGATGAATCAGCGTGCCTTCAATCCTGGACGCAGGAACGCAGGGTGCTCTCGCGATTCGCAAGCCACGGTCGCCGCTCACAGATTCTCATTGGGTTCCTTGTTGGCTGATATGCCGCGCATGCGCCGCATCGCTCGCCGGAATCCCCGCTAGCTCGCTCTGCCGTGGCCGGGCACGGACGAGATCTGCCCCTGCTGTCACGGCAGAGGACGGGTCTATTACCAGGCCGTATCACCCGGAGTTGCGATCATCGGCGGGAGACGGGTCCCCTGCCCCACCTGCTGGGAGCGTACCGGCTCGATGCGTGCCCTGATCACCGCCGTCGCTGGCGGCCAACGGGTCGCGAAGTCCCGCCGTCGCGTTGTCGTCGGAACGGAGCCCGTACAGCGAACCGTGAAGCGTGTGCCGTGTTATTGTTTGCCGTTTTGGCTGAGCCGCTTTGAGGACACGGCGATTCAATTCGCCGACAACGATAAATCATTCCGTGAGACAGCGGTGCATCCGCAATAGCGATTGACTGTCATCGTCACTGTCCGGCGTGAACACGTAATCAATCGGGCCACAATTGCTCGTAGTCCAGTACGTCATAGCGCCGCCCGACCGGCCTGGCATTCGTCCTGACGATCTCGCGTGCCGTAAATCGCGAACCCCCTGGACCATGCGCATCGGCCGTGATCGCGAGAACCTGTGCTCCGCCGGGTCCCGCACCGACGGTCGTGTCGCCGATGGCGGCCAGCGCCCGCGCCACGAACGGATCATGGGTGGTTATGTCCGGATCGGAGTCGGTAAAGACAGTCAGATGTGGACGCAGCCGAGCCACCAATGCCGGCGTCATCCCGATCACCGCATCCAGTTCATCAAGATTGGCAAAAGGCCCGCCGGGCGGAGCGAAAGCCAGGCCCGCGGCGATGTATTGCACTGTTGTCGCATCCGGCTGGCCAGGCACGCCACCGCCGAGGGGCCAGGCCGCAATGGCCTCCGCTTCGCGCTCTGCGGTGACCGGATCTGCTCCCACCTGAACCAGCAGGGCGCGCAGCAGCGGCACAGATGCGATGCTGGGGTTCACTTTGTCACTCTCGTTCTCAATGCGCACGATCACCAACGAGTCGCCGATCCGGATTACCCGCGGGATGTCATCGGCCGCCCAACGCTGGGCGGATTGATCGAGCACGCGGAAGATCGCCTGCTGCACCGCGCCATGAGCCGCGGCGTGCAAGAGGGCGGCGTCACGCAAATTACGCGCAACCTGTGCGTCCTGCCGCGCCGTCACCAGGACGGTGCTGCCCAGCAACGCAAGCATCGCCAGCGCCCATAGTACGATCAGCAAGGCGAAGCCTTTCTCGCGTGCCGTCGCTTGCGTCACGGCCGGTCGAGACGCGTGGCCGCGACGATATCCGGCCAACGGCGCGGATCGCCACTGACGAACGCCACATGCACGCGCACCAGCGCCGGCAGGTCCGACGAGCGCCACGCGTCGAGCCAACCGCCGCCCGGCTGCCAGTAGGCGATGTGCAGCTGCGCCACGTTGTTGAGCAGTACATTGTCTGTCGGCGCTGGCAGCGGTTTCAGCGGCGTCGCGTGGACGTAGGGACGCCAGCGCAAGACAAGCCGATGATGAGCATCCACCATGATGATCGCCTGGATGCGCCGATGGAGTGTCGGGCCTGCGAGATCCGGGAGGGCGGTGATGCAGCCCAGCCGCTCACGGCTACCAATGAAGGGTGCGGGGTCCAGGTCGTCGCCCGGGGCCGCGCCCTCGATGAGCTGGCGGAGCGTGGTGTCCACCGTCTCGAGGTCCGTGTTGCCCGCGCTCAGTCGCGTCTCGGTGCTCCAGGCGAGCAGCCCGAAGTGCATGCCCTGTGCCAGGCCGACCAGGATGAATCCCAGGACCGTCAGCGCCACGAGCATTTCGAGCAGGCTGAAACCGGCGGTTTTCATCGGATGCCCTGGCCGATCTCTTCCGTGTCCAGCCGCACATCGCGCGTGGCATCGCCGTCGTGCCAGGTGATCCAGATGGTGATCGCATATAAGGTCAGTGGAACACTGGCTGATCCCGTCAGCGTCAGTGCCGCGCTCGGCCGCACCGTCGTGCTGACGATCGGTGTCACACGCAAATGCCAGAAATAGCCGCCTCCGTCGTCGCCGTCCCAGGTTCCGGAGATCAGCGGACTAGCATGCTCTGCGAGGGTGAGATGGGAGCGGGCGCGCGTCACGGCCTGTTCGTAATGCGCGGAGGTTGCCGTCGAGCGCAGGCCAGTCAGGCCAGCGTTGTACAGAACCACCAATGCGAGTGCAGCGATCACGAAGGCGACGAGTACTTCCAGGAGTATGAATCCGTGCTCGACAGAAGAATGCACAGGCAAGCGCTTGTAGTGCCGCTGTCCCGCCTCCACCGGCAGCCGCGCTGGCGAATCGGCGGTACTGGTGGCTGACCGCTGGTGAGGGAGGGGCGTCATGGCGTCATGGCCGGCCTTTCGCGACCATCGACGCCCGGTTCTTTTGCACGCAACAAACGCGTCAATCGCCGGCACAACGCCGGAGATGAGACAGGCAATCCGGGATCAGTCCTAACCGCGGTCACCTCCGCTTCCGTGACTGACGTAGTAGATATCGTTCAAGGCGTCGATCGCCGCATTGTTGGTCGGCACATACGGATTGGCCGCCATCGCCACGGCAGTTGATGGGTTGTCACAGCGGCCGTTGCAGATCGTCGGCGGCCTCCGGTTCGCAACGATGGAGTTCACGCGCGCGCTATGATCGGCGTCTGCGTTGTTGGCGCGTCCGCCGGTAGCGTCAGGCGACATAGCGGGCGGCGGAATCCGCGGCGCGCCGCCGACGAAGTCTGGCGCCTGGATGTAGCCGCAGTCAGAGCAGCAGCCGGCTTCGTCAAACGTCATGAACCGGGCCGTCGATC
>JASHQG010000612.1 GCA_030037665.1 Acetobacteraceae bacterium | reverse complement strand
CGTGACCGCGGGCAGCGTCACCTTCAACGGCCACGACTTGTTCGCCATGGCGCCGGAAGAGCGCGCCGCGGCCGGCGTCTTCCTCGCGTTCCAGGCACCGATCGAATTGCCCGGCGTCGGCAACGCAAACTTCCTTCGTACCGCTCTGAACGCAATACGCCGGTCACGCGGCGAGGCCGAACTTGACGCGGTGCAGTTCCTGAAACTCGCGCGCGCCGAGACGAAGCGGCTGGAAATCCCGGACGACATGCTGCGCCGGAACGTCAATGTCGGATTCTCCGGCGGCGAAAAGAAGCGCAATGAAGTGCTGCAGATGGCGATGTTGCGGCCGAAGCTAGCGATTCTGGACGAGACCGACAGCGGCCTCGACATCGATGCTCTGAAGATCGTCGCGAACGGTGTGAACGAACTGCGTGGGCCGGCATTCTCGGCCCTCGTCATCACGCACCATCAGCGTTTGCTCGACCACCTCGTGCCAAACCAAGTGCACGTGCTCGCGGGCGGACGCATCGTGCGTTCGGGCGGACCGGAGTTGGCGCTGGAACTGGAAGCCCACGGCTACGCCAACGTCATCGCGGAGGCAGCGTGATGCGACGCTGTCCGGCGGCGCGATCCTGCCTTTCAGGGCCGCACACGGCGCGAGCCGTCGCGCCATGACAGCCGCCGTCCTTACTGGCGCCGACGGCTTTCTCGCGCGCTACGCCGCGTTACGCGATCGCCTGCCCGGCGACATCGCCGCGCGTGACGCGGCAGCCGAGGCTTTCCGCCGCACCGGTCTGCCGAGCCGCCGCGTCGAGGCGTGGAAATACACCGACCTGCGTCCGGTCACCGCCGCAACATTCCAGGAACCGCTCAGCCTCTGTGCCGACTGCAGCGCGCTTCTTGCGCGCGCGCCGCAGATTGATGCGCCGCGCCTCGTTTTCGTCGATGGCCGATTCCGCGCCGACCTTTCGATCCTGCCGAAGCTCGGTTTTTTCGCCCGCTTCTGCGAGCAGCCCGAGTTCGCTGATCCCGCTCACAGCGAGAGCGAACCGCTCACGGCGCTCAACGCAATGCTTGCGGAAGACGGCGCCCTGATTCGCGTGTCGCCCGGACTGGACTGTGGCCTGGTCCATCTGATCAGCCTCGCGACGAATAGCGCGGGTGTGCCCGCTGATTTTCACCCGCGTCACATCATCAGGCTTGCCACCGGCGCGAAGCTCACCCTGCTGGAAACATCGCTTGGCGACGGTGCCTATCTCCACAACCCCGTTACCGAAATCGACGTCGCCGCCGGCGCGACGCTGACACACTTCCGCGTGCAGGACGAATCGCTCGCCTCATTTCATTTTTCCACGCTCTACGCGCGGATCGCCGAAGACAGCACCTATGAAAGCTTCGTGCTCAACCTCGGTGCTCGCACGGCGCGCACGGAAGTCCATGCCGACCTGGTCGGCCCTGCCGCCACGGCACATCTGACCGCCGCACAGCTTCTGTCGGGCACGCAGCATTCCGACATCACCACCATCGTCCGCCATGATGCCCCACGGGGCACCTCGCGTCAGACGGTAAAAAATGTCCTCTCCGGCCGTTCCCGCGGCGTGTTCCAGGGACGCATCGAGGTCGCACGCCAAGCGCAGAAGACCGACGGCTATCAGATGAACCGGGCCTTGCTGCTGTCGCCCGACGCCGAGATCGACACGAAGCCGGAATTGGAGATCTTCGCTGATGACGTGAAGTGCAGCCATGGCGCTGCGGTCGGCGAACTGGATTCCGAGCAGTTGTTTTATCTGCGCAGCCGCGGCATCTCCGACGCGGAAGCGCGGTCGATGCTGATCCGCGCATTCCTTGCCGAATCGCTCGATGCGATCGAGCATGAGGCGGTACGTGCAGCATTGGAACATGCGGTCGAGGGATGGTGGGAAAGGCAAGCCGCATGAACGTGATGACCAATCCCACCGCGCTGGATGTCGCGCGCGTCCGCGCCGACTTCCCGATCCTGGCGGAGAAGATCCGCGGCAAGCCGCTCGTATTCCTGGACAGCGCCGCCTCGGCCCAGAAGCCGCGCGCGGTCATCGACGCAGTGCGCAACGCGATGGAAACGCAATACGCCAACGTGCATCGTGGCCTGCACTGGATGAGCGAGCGGACAACCGATGCTTACGAAGCCGCCCGCGACACCGTCGCCGCGCTGATGAACGCGCGCGACCGGTCGGAGATTGTGTTCACCCGCAACGTCACCGAATCGTTGAACCTGATGGCGCACAGCTACGGCCGCGGCGTGCTGCAACCTGGCCAGGCGGTGCTCATCTCGGCGATGGAACACCATTCTAACATCGTCCCTTGGCAGTTGCTGCGCGATGAGCGGGGCATTGAACTGCGCGTCGCACCAATCACCGATGCCGGCGAGCTCGACCTGGAGGCGTTCGAGAGTCTGTTGCAGGACGGCAAGGTCGGCCTGGTGTCGATGACGCATATGTCGAACGTGCTGGGCACCGTCACGCCCGCTGCGCGCATCGTGCGCATCGCGCACGCACACGGCGCAAAGGTGTTGTTCGATGGCGCTCAGGCGATCGTACATCGCCGCGTTGACGTGCAGGCGCTGGACTGTGATTTCTATGCGTGGACCGGACACAAGCTGTACGGACCAACGGGTATCGGCGTGCTGTGGGGCCGGCGGCATTTGCTCGATCGCATGCCGCCATTCCTCGGCGGTGGCGAGATGATCTCGTCCGTCACCTACGAGAAATCCACCTGGGCGGTTGTCCCGCACAAGTTCGAAGCCGGCACCCCGCCGATTCTGGAAGGCATCGGCCTGAAGGCGGCGATCGACTACGTGGGATCGCTTGACTTCGACGCGATCGCCGCGCACGAGGCGGCGCTGACAGAACATGCGATTGCGCGGATCGGTAATGTCGAAGGCGTGCACATTCTTGGGCGCGCACAGGATCGCGGCGGCGTCGTCGCCTTCACACTCGACAACGCGCACGCGCACGACGTGGCGACGCTGTTGGATCGTCAGGGCATCGCTGTGCGCGCTGGCCATCACTGCGCCGAGCCGCTGATGCGTCGCTTCGGTCTCGAAAGCACCGCCCGCGCGAGCTTCGGCATCTACACGACGCATGAGGAGATCGACTTTTTGGCCGATTCTCTTGTGCGAGTGAGGGAGTTCTTCAAGTGAGTGCCGATACCTTCGATGACCTGCGCGACCTCTACCAGGAAGTAATCCTCGATCACGGCCGCCATCCGCGCTTTGCGCATCGACTGGAATCGTTCGACGCCAGCGCCAAGGGCGACAACCCGATGTGCGGCGACCGCATCCAGGTGTGGGTGAAGTACGGCCCTGACAGCACGATTGCGGATACCGGCTTCGAGGCGCGCGGCTGTGCGATTAGCGTCGCCTCCGCCGACCTGATGGCGGAAACGGTGAAGGGCCGCAGCACCCGCGACACGCGCGCCTTGTTCGCGGCGTTCCGCGAGCTCGCCCGCACCGGTTCGTGCCCGGCCTGCGACCGCGCGCTGGAGGAACCATTGGAACGGCTGGCCCCGCTCGCTGGCGTGCACGAATATCCCTCGCGGGTGAAATGCGCGACGCTGGCTTGGCATGCGCTGATCGCGGCGCTGGACGGGGGCAAGGAGGCGACCAGTGAATGACCTGACCGCCAGCCCGCACAGCGCCTGGACGCCAGACGGCGAAACGTCGCCGCGTGTCACCGAGGATTCGGTGATCGCAGCGATCTGCAACGTCTATGATCCAGAAATCCCGGTCAACATCTACGAACTCGGCCTGATCTATGCGGTCGACATTCACGATGACGGCAAGGTGAAGGTGGAGATGACGCTGACCGCGCCGGGCTGCCCCAGCGCGCAAGAGCTGCCCGAGCAGGTGCAGAACGCCGTGATGACGGTGCCGGGCGTCACCGCCTGCGACGTCGAAACGGTCTGGGATCCTCCCTGGGACCCCAGCCGCATGAGCGACGAAGCCCGCCTGCAGTTGAACATGTTCTGACCACATACGACATGACAGCCATGAGCACGAGCACGACCCCAGTCAAAGCGCGTAAGACCCGCGAACTGCCGCCGTTGATGACGCTGACCGACGCCGCGGCCGAGCGCCTGCTTCGCCTCTACGAAAAGGGCGAGCAGGGCAAGTTGCTGCGTATTGGCGTGAAGGCCAAGGGGTGTTCCGGCATGTCGTATGACATGTCGTGGGCAGACGAGCCGGCGCCCACGGATGAAGTGGTCACGGACAGGGGGCTGACGATTCTGATCGATCGCAAGGCATCCCTGTTCTTGATCGGCACGGTGATGGACTATGAGACGAAGTCGCTGGCGTCGGGGTTCACGTTCATCAATCCGAACGAAAAAGGCCGCTGCGGCTGCGGCGAGAGCTTCCACGTGTGAGTGGGACGAACCGTTTCGCGTGCTATGCGCGGGAACGGTCGCGGCGCGACGAACCGACGGTGAGGGTGACGGACTCCCAGCCCGCGAAGAAATACCGCCCGTGATCACCCTACCCTGCTTCGCTTCGCTCGGCGGCGTCCCCCGCACGCATTGAGGGCACTGTGCAGGCGGCGGCGATCAGGAATTCCCTATTCCCCTCCGGCCCGGTGATCGGGCTCTCCGTCACGCCGAGCACCTGCCATCCGGGCAGCCCCGACCACCACGCGCACACCCGCTCACACACCGCCTGGTGCACCGCCGGGTCGCGCACCACCCCCTTACGCCCAATCGCTTCCGGCCCGGCCTCGAACTGCGGCTTGATCAACGCCACCGCCCAGGCACCTGACACACACAGCGAGAGCGGCGACGGCAGCAAGGTCGCCAGGCCGATGAAGCTCGCATCGCACACCAGCGCCTCGATCGGGTCGGCGATAGTTTCGACTGAGATATGACGCGCATTCGTCTTCTCATGCACCACGACGCGCGGATCGTTCCGCAGGGCCCATGCGAGCTGGCCGTGCCCAACGTCCACCGCATGCACCTTCGCGGCACCACGGGCCAGTAGTACGTGGGTAAAACCGCCGGTCGAGGCGCCAATGTCCAGACACACACGTCCGGCCGGCGACAGGTCGAAATGCTGCAGCGCATGCGCGAGCTTCAGCCCCCCGCGCGACACCCAGGGATGGTCCCGGCCGCGCACGTCGAGCGGCAGATCGTCGGACAACGCCTGACCGGGCTTGTCGATCCGACGTCCGGCCGAGAACACCTTCCCGGCCAGGATCAGCGCCTGCGCGCGGCTGCGCGATTCGGCGAGACCACGGTCGACCAGAAGCTGATCCGCCCGCTGTTTCATGCGCCGAGCCTGCCATGAACCGAGCCTCCTTCGCACCCGCGCCCCGGCGCGTTAGGAATGATCCGCGGCCAGGGAGGCCGTGCGAGCGCCAGGATCAGGGGAAGCGTCATGAGGGGCATTGGACTATTGGCTGCCGGCATGCTGGCTACGGCATGCTGGGCAACGGCAAGCTGGGCGGCTGACCCTGGCGTCAGCAAGACAGAAATCAAGATTGGCAACACGATGCCCTATAGCGGGCCGGTCTCTTCCTACAGCCCGATCGGCAAGCTGGATACCGCATTCTTCAAAATGGTGAACGCCGAGGGCGGTGTTGCCGGGCACAAGATCGATTTCATTTCGTATGACGACGGCTACAGCCCGCCGAAGACCGTAGAGCAGGTGCGCCGCCTGGTAGAGGAAGATCACGTCGACTTCCTGTTCAACACACTCGGCACGCCCACCAACTCTGCCATCGTACGTTATGTAAATCAGCGGAAAGTGCCGCACTTGTTCGTCGCCACGGGTGCGGCGAAATGGGGCGACTACAAGCTCTATCCGTGGACCACCGGGTTGCAGCCCGACTATCGGACGGAATCGCAGATCTATATGAAATACATGCTGAAGGAGAAGCCGAACGCTAAGTTGGCGATCCTCTACCAGAACGACGACTTCGGCAAGGACTACCTGGGCGGCGTGAAGACCGTGCTCGGCAGTGCCCGCTATGCCAAAGTGACCATGGCGTCCTACGAACCGACCGATGCCACCATCGACAGCCAGATCACATCACTGCAGGCCTCCGGCGCCGACACGCTTCTGGTCGTTGCGGCACCGAAATTCGCGGCGCAGGCAATCCGCAAAGTGCACGACCTGAACTGGCATCCCATGTTCTTTATGACCAACGTGTCGATTTCGGTCGCGACGGTGATGAAACCAGCCGGCATGCAGAACGGCATCGGCATCATCAGCACGGGGTATCTGAAGGACCCGACCGACCATCAGTGGGACAATGACCCCGGCATGAAGGAATGGCGCGCGTTCATGGCAAAGAACATGCCGGGTGCCGACATGACCGACGGGAATTATGTATACGCATATGCCGCGTCGAAGCTGATGCTGCAGGTGCTGAAGCAGTGCAACGGCGATTTCTCACGTGCCAACGTCATGAGGCAGGCAGAGAACATTCATAATGTCGTGCTGCCGACAGCGCTGCCTGGCATCCTGGCCAATACCAGCCCGACCGACCACCGCCCGCTGAAGGCGATGCGGCTCGAGAAGTGGAACGGCAAGAACTGGGTGTTGTTCGGGAATATTATTGCCGCAGGGTCGTAGCGCCCAAGGCCTCTTCCGCGGGGGAGCGTGGCGAGCGAAACGGCCGTGCTATCAAGGCGACCAGAGGTGAGGGTGCGGGATTCAGCAACCGGCCTGCCGGCGACAGCGTCACGCCCGATGCGTCGCACCTCGACCTCTCTCGCCTCTTCGCGGGAACGGATTTCCCCGGGGCCTCCGCAGGGCGGAGACACGTGGGCTAAGGAGTGCCTCGGAAACGGTCCTCGGCCCACGCTTCACGCGCTACGTCATTAGTGGCATCGGCCGGGGGTCTGCGGTCGAAATTTCCAGTCACGCCGCTTGCTTGACCGGCCGCGGCCACCGCGCGGCCACTTGCGGCAGCACCTGCTCCACCAACAGCCGCGTCTGGTCCAACATGTCCGCATCGCCCTGTGCCGCCGGGCGCAGAATAAATTTGGACGCGCCCGCTTCGACATACGCCGCCAGCCGCGCCATGATCGTCCCCGCATCACCAACCGCAAATGCCTCGCGCGCATCGCGGCCGGTGCGAGTACGGTATGCTTCGGCGACGCGACCCATCCCCGGATCATCCCAGGTCCCGAACCGGTACGCGAACGCCGCGCCGTAATGATCATCGTCGATATGCCGACCGGCCTCAACGACCGCTGCGCGGATGGCAGCGATCACCCGAGCGACTTCCTCGACCGGCTCCGACCCCGCCTGCCAGCCCGTGCCGTAGCGTGCGGTCCGTCGCACCGCCGCGTTCGATGAACCGCCGATCCACATCGGCAGATCAGGCTGTGCCGGGAGCGGTGCGATCTGCGCGCCGGTCAGTTGGTAATGCTTTCCATCGTAGTCGAGTTTCTCTCCCGCCCACAGCCGGCCAATGATCTCGAGCGCCTCATCGGTTTTGCGCCCGCGGATTGATGGATCAAGGTGCATCGCTGTCCACTCTGGCCCGCGCGGGCTGCCAATGCCGAAGCCGGGCAGCAACCGGCCGCCGGACAGCATGTCGATCGTCGCGCATTGCTTCGCCAGCAGGACCGGTTCGCGCATCGCCACCGACACGACGTTGACGCCAAACTTGATGCGACGCGTGCGGCCGGCAATCGCCGCCAGCCCCGTCATGCTTTCCAGGATCGGTGCACGGCTGACCAGGCGGTCGGTCTGCCAGATCGAATCGATGCCACCGGCCTCGCACAGATCGACCCAGCGCCAGAATCCGCCGGCACCATCGAAAGGAAATTCCATCAGCCCGACGCCGACGGCGATGCTGCGTTTCATGGAAGGAGCACCTCCTCTATGCGATGCAGCCCGACGGTTCCACGGGCACGGATTACGGGCAAGGTTTCATGTGGTTCTGGCAGCCACTCACGCGGCGCCCGCCAGCCCTGCCCGCGGTTCGTTCCGGCCAGCCTGTCGCGCGGGGCCGCAACGCGGCAGCAGAGGCGCTCGGCCACGTCACGGACCAGGCGGTAAAATCGGCAGCCGCAGGGACTGGGCCGGTGCGCCACCAACGGCACCGTCGCTCCGCCGGGGCCAAGCTCTCGGCGGCGCTTCCGGGGAGGAACAGCCGCCTTGGTCAGGGCGTTGGCGCGAGAGGGGGCGATGATTTCGCGCTGAGGGGCGACCTATTCGCCATCAGGCTCCTCGCCCTCTTCTTCCTCGGCCTGGAGCACCGCCTGGGCTTCGTCACTTTCGACCAGGTCGGCCTGCTGCCGCTCGGACATGAGGCCCCAGGCCGCACGCAGCAGATCCTGCAGCGCTTCGATCTCCTGTTCGGGGTCACCTGCCCCGGCGATCTGTGCCGCGGTGAGCAGGTCTTCGATGTCGACGCCGTCCGAATCGCTCATGGTCCGCTTCCCATGCTTTGACCCGCCGCAGGAATGTCGTTTCCGCCGCGCGGAGTCAAAGCGAATTGGGCGGTCCGTCTCCCCGTCTCAACCGGTACCGCCGGACACGCCACGGTGAACGCTACCTTTGCGTTCGCGGACAATAGAATGTGCTGCGGCCGGACTGGGTGATCCGCCTCACACCGGTGCAGGCCGGACGGCCGGGACAGCGTTCGCATCGCTCACTCTCGCGTCCGTATACTTTCCAGGCATGCTGGAAATAGCCAAGCTCGCCGTCCGGCTGGACGTAATCGCGCAGCGACGATCCGCCAGCGGCGATCGCCTCCTGCAATGTCTCGCGGATCGCCGGCACCAGCCGTTGGGCGCGCGCTCCGGGCACGGTGTGGGCCGACCGCAGCGGCGACAGGCGCGCCCGGAATAGCGCCTCGCACACGTAGATGTTGCCGAGACCGGCGACGACCTTCTGATCGAGCAGCGCCGCCTTGACAGGCGTTTTTTTGCCGGTGAGCGTGACAGAGAGGCTCGCGGGTGTGAACGCACGATCAAGGGGCTCCGGACCCAGCTCAGCAAGCAGTCGGTGTTCCGCTTCGCGCGCCGTCGGCAACAGATCGACCGAGCCGAAGCGCCGTGGATCGACGAAGCCAATCCGCCAGCCATCGTCGGTTTCCAACACCATGTGCTCGTGCAGTGTCGGCTCGTTCGGCCGCGAGTTGGAGCCGACCGCGGTCACGACCATGCGCCCCGACATGCCGAGATGAAGCAGCACGGAATCGCCGCCATCGAGCCGCATCAGGATGTATTTGCCGCGCCGGCTGAAACCGGTGACCCGTGCACCGGTCAGCCGCTGCTGCAGGCCGGCGGGAAGCTGCCATCGCAGGTCGGAGCGATGCACCAAGGCGGACGCGATCCGACGGCCCTGCAGGCGCGCCTGCAGGCCTCGCATCACGGTCTCGACCTCGGGGAGTTCCGGCATGGGGACGCGGCAGCCTATATATGGCGCGAATGAGCGACAACCCCGTCAGCGAGCAGACCACTGATTTCGGTTTCCGACGCGTGCCACGTGCGGAGAAGGCGAGCTTGGTGCGTGCGGTGTTCGACAGCGTCGCACCACGCTACGACCTGATGAACGACCTGATGTCGCTCGGGGTCCACCGTGTGTGGAAGCGGATCTTGGTGACCGCACTGGATCCGCGGCCGCGCGACATGCTGCTGGATCTGGCGGGGGGGACCGGTGACATCAGTTTCGGGTGGCTGTCGTACGGCGGTGGGCCGGTGGTGCTCTCGGATGTCAATGCGTCCATGCTGACGGTGGCGCGGGACAGGGCGATCCGGAACGCGACGATCGGTGCGCTGTCGCTCCTGGTCACCAACGCCGAACGTCTGCCGCTGCAGGCTCGCTCCGTGGACCGCGTGTCGATCGCCTTCGGGCTGCGCAACTGCACCGATCAGGAGGCCGTGCTGCACGAGGCACGGCGCGTGCTGAAGCCGGGCGGCCGCTTTTGCTGTCTGGAATTCTCGCGCGTGCAGGTGGCCGCGCTGATGCCGCTCTATGATGCGTGGAGCTTCAGGATTCTGCCGCGCCTCGGCCGCATGGTGGCGAGGGATGAATCGAGCTACCGGTACCTGGCGGAAAGCATTCGCACCTTTCCTGACCAGGCGCGCTTGGCGGCAATGATGCGGAAGGCGGGATTTGCACGCGTGAGCGTGCGGAATTTATCAGGTGGGATCGCGGCGATTCATGCGGCATGGCGCGTTTGATCGTGCTTCTTCCGCGCCCCGTGCGGAAGAGGTGGAAATGTGGAGCGCGGCGGGTATGAGATGGACGCCCCAGACCTTCCGTGCGTTCCGCTCCGCACCGGGGTCGCACGGCCCCGCGACCGCTCCCGCAAAGCGGGGGAGGTAACGTATGCGCATTCTCCTGATCGTCTCTGGCGGCATCGCAGCATATAAGTCGCTTGAGCTCATCCGCCTTCTCCGTGGCCGCGACCACAGTGTGACCTGCGTCCTGACTGGCAACGGTGGCCAGTTCGTCACTCCCCTTTCCCTCCAGGCCCTCAGCGAATCAAAGGTCTACACCGACCTGTTCTCACTGACCGACGAGAGCGAAATGGGCCACATTCAGCTTTCGCGAAGCGCGGACCTCGTCGTTATCGCCCCTGCCTCCGCCGACATCCTGGCGAAAATGGCAGCCGGACTCGCCGACGATCTCGCGTCGACCGTGTTACTGGCGACCGATAAGCCGGTGCTCGCCGCGCCAGCAATGAACGTTCGCATGTGGCTCCACGCGGCCACGCAAGACAACGTCGCACGGCTCGCCGCGCGCGGCGTTCGGTTCGTCGGCCCCGACGAGGGCGCGATGGCCTGTAATGAGTTTGGCCCTGGCCGGCTCTCCGAGCCGCCGGCCATCCTCCATGCGATCGAAACATTCTTCAACGCATCGAAGCCGCTCTCGGGCCGCCACGTGCTGATCACCAGCGGCCCCACGCATGAACCGATCGATCCTGTCCGCTACATCGCCAACCGGTCATCTGGCCGCCAGGGCCACGCGATCGCCGCTGCAGTGGCGGTACTCGGGGCGCGGGTGACGTTGGTCAGCGGCCCGGTGAGTGTTGCCACGCCCGCCGGCGTGACGCTCCGCGCTGTGGAAACTGCGGCGCAGATGCTCGAGGCCTGTCGCGCCGCTTTGCCTGCCGACGTGGCGATCTTTGCCGCGGCGGTCGCCGACTGGCGCGTGACCAACGCCGCCGGCGACAAGATCAAGAAAGTGCCGGGGGGCCCTCCACCCGCGTTCGAGCTGGTTGCCAACCCGGACATTCTGGCGACGATCGCTGCGACCGGGCCATTACGACCCAGGCTGGTTATAGGTTTCGCAGCGGAAACTGCGGACCTGATGGAAAACGCGCAGTCAAAGCGTATCCGCAAGAACGCCGACTGGATCATCGCCAATGATGTGTCGCCGGAAACCGGCATCATGGGCGGCGAGGAGAACGCCGTGCACCTGATCACGCCCGACGGCGTCGAGGACTGGCCCCGGATGGCGAAAGACACAGTGGCGCAGCGCCTGGCGGCGCGCATCGTCGTTGCCTTGCAATAGCCGACCGAATCAGGAGGCCGTCTCGATGACCAGCTCGGCGCAGCCCGCGTCGCGTCGCCTGCCTGCGGAAGCGTCCGTAACGGTGGCCCGGCGCACTGACCTGCCGTCAATCACCGCAAGGGAAACCGCGGTGCGGCGTCGGGAAGACAGTGACCGCCGCGGTTCCCTTAGGAAACGGAGACTGCATTTTGGTCAACGGGCCTTGCAGTCCCTCTTGCTTGCGGTCCCTCTTGAAAGACGCCGCCAATCCGGCCGAGCCGTCAGAGGCGCTGTTGCAGACCCGCCCTCAGGCGCAGTAGCCGCCCCGTGCGTAACGCCGCGATAGCGGGCCCGGTCCGCGGGCTACACCGTATGACACTTTGACGCGGCACCGCCCTGCGGACCGATGACGGGTCCAGGGCACCGCCCGTTTACATCTTCGTGCTGCCGGATGGGGGTGGTGGTGCGCTGGTGCCGCCCGCCCCGCCACCGCCCTGAGCCGGCGCCGCGTTGTCATTGCCGCCCATGAACGGCGTGCCCCGCCGAGCCGCTTGCAGGCTCTGGTCGTTCAGCTGATCCACCGCGGCGTCCTGCGAGCTGTCGCTTCCACCGCGGGAACGGCGCATTGCCTGCCGTTCATTTCGCCGACGTTGGCGGCGCATGGCCCGTCGCGTGTGGTGCATCTGACCACCGCCCATCTTTTGGCCAGTACTGGCGGAGCTGCTCGCCGCGCCGCCGCCCGCTGGGGCGGCAGGTTGAGGTGCGGCGGCAGCGGGGGCCGGTGCAGCGGGTTGCGGTGTGGCGGCGGCGGGGGCCGGGGCCGGGGCAGCGCCGCTCGTGGCGCCAGTGGTGGATGAGCCTTGATTGCCCGCGCCTTGCGCAAAAGCCGGTGCGGCGACGATCAACCCCAGTGCGCACACCGAGGCCAGCAGGCGTCCCTTACCCATTATGCGACTCCTTTCTTGGCCAGCCGCGCGCGCCGCTCGCCGCGTCGTGCGGCGGCAGGCGCTGCGATCGACCGGAACGTAGGGCGGCGGCACGGGATACCGCCATCAAATCCGGGTGCGTAGCCTTCTGACTGCACCAACTGTGTCTGCTTACAACACCAGCTGTGTCTGCGTGACCTTCGCCAGCAACCGGCCGCTGTCGTTGCTAAGACGGGTTTCCCAAACCTGGGTGCGGCGACCGCGATGTAGCGGCACGCTCTCGGCGATCACCCGCGTGCCCACCGGCGCGCCAGCGAAAAAGTTAGTCTTGCTCTCGACCGTCGTGGTGGACTGTCCCTCGCGCAGGTTTAGCACCGTCCCGATGGCACCGAGCGTGTCGGCAAATGCCA
>JASHQG010000611.1 GCA_030037665.1 Acetobacteraceae bacterium | reverse complement strand
GCGCGTGACGCGGGGCGAGGAGATCCCCTACGTCCTGCGTGCCCGCTGCCGTTACGACGCGGCGCATGCCATCGCGCATTGCGCAGGCGCCGTGTTCCGCGTGCTGGAAGTGAATGGAGGGCGGACGATGAACGCCGAAGAGCCGTTCCAGCGCATCTTCCGCGACCTGCTCGCCATGCGGAACCACATCAGCGGTACAGTGGACGTGAACGCGTCGACCTATGCGCTGGCCAGGCTCGGCGTGCCGCCACCGACGTTCAATCGCGCGCAGCGGGTGGTGATTTGACAGTCTGAGGCCTGATCTGCTTGCGAGGCGAGGCCAAAAAAGAACTGCGAGCGGTGGCATAAAGAGTGCCGCATTGACTAAAAGACGCAGCGATGCGTGGTGGCTCGGTCGCTCCTGTCCTATTGCCGGATGATCTCCACCGGCCTATTCTGTGGCGCGCCAACGCCGGGGCCGGTCGGCACGAGGAGATTGCTCTGCGCGGAAGCACTCCGTGCAATGTTGAGCGAAGGAAAATCGGTGCATTAACATCGTACCGCAGCGCGAACTGGATGCGACTCTTGACTATGCTGGGTCCGCTCTTTCGGGTCTGGATCTTGGTGACGGTTCCAAACGGCACCCTGTCTTGACCGTCGCGAAGACATGACGACCGTGATGTGGTCTAGGATCGACGAGGTCTGCCCGGCGTTGCGCTTATTATAAGCGAGTCGTAACTTCCCATTTCGCCACCTGGTCCAAGAACGTCAAGGCAGCCACTCAGAGGTAGGTAAACGACGCGGCGCATGGCATCAGGAGAGCCGGTCTGTGTTCAGGGCGCTCAAATTTAATCCTCGATCTGGGCTCCAACCTCGCGGCGGATGGGGGGCCAAGCCGCAACAGTCAGCCGAAACAGCGGCCCCGACAATCAGCGCCGAATCATTAAATCCTGGTCCGCGGGCCACCTTGTTCGGTGGTTGTCGGGTCGTATGTGGTCGGCCACGCCACTCAAGGGGCATCATGGCGCACGTCACGCGGCCATCGCTGATGATGCCGGCTGCTTTGGCTCTGAGCCTTGCTATCGCGGTCCGTTCAGCCAGCGCGCAGCAGGTCAACTCGGTGACCGGTGGAAATACGCTGACAGCGCAAGGGGATGCAACGACGCCGGGCGATCCTGCCCCCGATGCATCGCAGCATCTGTTCGGAGACTGGGGTGGTGCCAGAACCTATCTCGAAGACCATGGCATCGACCTCAATTTAGACTGGACGAGCGAAACTGCCGCCAACATCGAGGGTGGACGTCGCCAGGGGATCGACTACGCGCAGCAAATCGGACTTCAGATCGACATTGACTGGCAAAAGCTCGCCGGCCTTACCGGCTTCTCCACCCATTTTGCCTTGATCAATCGAGCCGGCCGTAACCTGAGCAGCGACTATATCGGCGACGACGTCCTGCAGGCGCAAGAAATCTACGGCGCGGGCTTCGACATGGCGGTGCACGATGTTTGGTTTTACGGCGAACAGAAGCTTTTCGACGACCGCGTGGACATCGTGCTCGGCCGGGTCTTTCCGGGAATGGATTTCGCAGCTTCACCGCTTTACTGCGACTTCATGACCCTCACGATCTGTGGCCACCCACGCGCGCTGACCGCCGAGCAGGGGTTCATCGACTGGCCACAAAACACGTGGGGCGGCAGGATTCGCGTGCGCCCTACACCCGATACGTACGTGATGACAGGGGTTTATGCATCGGAGCCCTTTCCGGCCGGCGGGCGCAGCGGCTTTGACTGGTCCGTCGACCACATTACCGGCGCATTCTATGCGCTAGAGCTGGGCTGGGAACCTCGATTCGGATCCGAGCATCTTCCAGGCCATTACAAAATTGGCGTCGGCTACGATACCAGCAATTTCGTCAGCAACTCCTTCGTGCTGGCTGGCTCGCCGCCCGTCGAACGAGGCCGCACGCAATTCTGGCTGACCTTCGATCAGATGTTGTTTCGAAATGGGGCGACGCCGGACAGCGGTCTCACTTTGCTCGGCGCTTACGCGCACGACGACCCAAGCAACTCATTCTTCCAGAACTTCGTTTGGGTCGGCATGCTGTATTCTGGATTTTGGAAGTCGCGACCGACCGACCAGATCGGCCTCGCCTTTACCTACTATCAGGTCAGCTCCACCCTCAGCGAGACCGAAAGCCTCGAACAGGAGTTCGGGTTGCCGCCAACCTACCCGTTCGGCGTGCAGAATCACGGGATGGTGTTGGAGGCCAACTACAGCCTTCCGGTCTTTCGAGGCGTCAGTCTGCAGCCGGAGGTGGAATACTTTATTCGTCCTGGCGGCGTATCTTCCGTCCGAAATGCCCTGGTCCTTGGATTAAAGACGCACGTGCTGTTCTGAGGGCCACAGCAATGCACTGAGATGTACAGATCGGATTTGCCGACCAACCTGTCACTCTCCGGCAGCTGTATCGCGTGCGGTGTCCCGATTTTGCCGCTCCTCTCGTCGCAGGACGCCGTCGGTCTCCTCTGTGCAAGGTCAACATTGGCTCTCTAGGAGGGCGAGAATGACCAGTTCAGGCGACGCCAGAGGTGTCCATACGTTCATCCGGCCTCAGTCGGCGGTCGGTTCGGCGAACCACCGGCCCTCTGCGTACCGTGTGAAGCCTTGCCTCGCACAGCGAGGTGACTCGCCTAGTGAGCCAACGAGTTTGATCTCCCTTTGATCGTGGACCGAAAGGCAACCATCATGCGAGATGTAAGAGACGATGCAGCGGACGCAGGGCGGTCTGAAATGGAGCGGACCTTGTCTCTCGGCGGCCGCTACTGCCTCCACGAGAGGTGCGGCAGACCGCATCTCTGCTTCCTTCCATGGAGAGGAAGGAGAAGTCCGATAGCGGCGGCTGCAGCGCTGATAAGCGTATTAGCGTCGGTTCCCGCCTCGGCGCAGCAAAGTGCGCCAGCCTGGCCCATGGCTGGGGAGAATGCGCACGACACGCGTGGTGCTCCCGGCGAGCGCCTGCTCGGGCCGGCGAATGTATCGGAGCTGAAGCCTCGGTGGGTGCTTCAGACCGATGGCAACGTCAGCGCGACGCCAACGGTGGTCGGGGGCGTCGTCTACGTCCCGGACTATGGGGGAATGCTTTGGGCCGTCGACGCGGCGACGGGGCATGTCGACTGGAACAAGAAGATCAGTGACTACAGCGGGATAAACAATGATGTGTCACGCACCAGTCCCGCCTACTGGAACGGCACACTGGTGATCGGCGAGGGAGTACAGACAGTCAACAACCCGAGTGGCGCCTTCATGCTTGGTATCAATGCCGAGACCCGCGAATTACTGTGGCGAACCAAGGTTTCGTCGGACCCGGCCGCTATCATCACGAGTTCACCCGTTGTCGACGACGGCATCGTATACGTTGGCGTGTCCTCCAGGGACGAAGCGCTCAAATCGACGCCTACCTTCCGTGGTAGTGTCGCGGCCCTGGACGCGACAACCGGCAACCTTCTGTGGACCACCGATATGGTGCCCGACGGGTATACGGGAGGTGCGGTCTGGAGCAGCACACCTGTTGTCGACCGTGACCTGGGGCTCGTCTTTGTCACCACGGGGAATAACTACTCGGTACCAAACGGCGTCTGCCGCGCTCCGGGACAGACCAACTGCGCGGCGCCGGCCGCTGCCGATCACATCGACAGTTTTGTTGCGCTCGACCAGAAAACGGGAAAAATTGTCTGGGCGACCCGCACGCTTCCCGCCGACATGTCGACTAACTACGACCACGCCGATGGCCCGGATTACGATTTTGGTGCTGGCCCGAACCTGTTTACGACGACGATCAACGGCCACGCAACCACGCTGCTCGGTGCTGGTGCGAAGAGCGGGGTGTATTGGGCATTGGATCCCAAGACAGGAAAGGTCGTGTGGCATACGACGGTCGGACCCGGCAGTTTGCTCGGCGGTATGGAATGGGGTACCGCCGCTGACGGCAAACGAGTCTATGTCTCGATCGGCAACCTCGACCACGTTCCGGTAACCGTTAAGTCGCCCGGCCAAGGCGAAACAACGGCCAAAGGCGGGTTCTGGGCGGCGATCGATGCGGCCAGTGGCACGGTTCTCTGGCGAACCGCCGATCCGCAGCAGGCACTCGTGACAGGTGCGCCGTCAATTGCAAACGGCGTGGTCTATGTGGGCTCATTGGCCGGAACCGGCCCCAATATGTACGCTCTCGATGCCGCCACCGGGGCGATAGACTGGAAGTTCGCTAGCGGCGGTGCCGTAGCGTCTGGCGCCGCTGTTGTGGATGGGGTTGTTTATTGGGGGACCGGTTATCAGACCAAGGTACTCGGGCTGCCTTACAACGGAGACAGCAACAAGCTCTATGCGTTTACGGTCTCAGGCAATTCCTCCGCGAAATAAAGGAACGCAGGCGAGGGCACTGGAGGCGGACGTGTGACGAGCCAAGGACGGCGAGGGCGGAACACCCGACTGCCCGCGTCACCTGACAATATGCGCTGGTTGGCGCGTCTTCCGACTAAGGCGACTTCCTGCACCTGTCCTCCGTCTCCCTGGACGCGAAGCCGTCGAGGCGCCGGTGCTGGCGAGGTTGCTTCCGCCCCATGAGCTGTCACAGCCGATCTGGCCGGCGGCCTTCATGGTGTGCCTCGTCTCGAAGCTTACGAGACAGCCTGCAGCGGCC
>JASHQG010000610.1 GCA_030037665.1 Acetobacteraceae bacterium | reverse complement strand
CATCACGGCCCCGGCCAGACATTTCCCCAACATCATGATCCTCCCGTTGAGCAGGTTGGTTCGGACCCTAGACCAACCGCGGATTTCGCGGGAGAGGGTTACTACGATATAATGTCCTTCGTACAACAGCTGGGAGCGCCCTATGCAGGACCTCGACGAGTTCAGCGCCACCGAAGCCGCCCTGGCACAGATGGCTGCCACACCGAACCCGCGTTTGAAGGAGATCGTCGATGCCGCGGTGCGACATCTGCACGCCTTCGCCCGTGATGTAAATCTGACACCGGAAGAGTGGCTGGCGGGCATCGGCTTCCTCACTGCCGTGGGCAAAGCCTGCACGCCCGTGCGCCAGGAGTTTATTCTGCTCTCCGATGTGCTGGGCGTCAGCGCGGTGGTAAACGCGTTGCATGACAAGAAGGCCCGTGAACTGGGCTCGCAGAGCAGTCTGTTGGGCCCGTTCTATCGCGAGGGCGCGCCGGAACTGCAACTGGGCGACAGCATCGTCAAGAACCCGTCGGTGGCGGAGATCGTCGTGTATGGCCGCATCACCGATAACAACGGGGCTCCGATCCCGAATGCCCTGATCCAGGTGTGGCAGACCAGCGAGCACGGGCTCTACGACCTGCAGACGCTGGGCGAGACCGGCATGGATCTCAGGGCGAATTTCCGCAGCGACAAAGAGGGTAATTACTGGTTCCGCACCGTCCGACCGCTCGGTTATTCCATTCCAATGGACGGGCCGGTCGGCGAGATGGTGCGACACCAGAACCGGCATGGTTTCCGGCCGTCGCATATCCATTTCCTGATCGGTGGGGACGGATTCCGCGAGCTGGTGACAGCGCTTTACTTCGGCGACGATGAGCACATCGACTCGGACACCGTGTTCGGCGTGTCTGGCTCGCTCGTGGTGAGCGCAAAGGATGACCCGAATTCGCCGGTCAAGGGGCCGAAGGCGGTGCACTACGATTTCCGGCTGGCCCGAGCAGCCCCTGGCGAGTCGGGCCGGGTTGGCGCCGACCCCACGAAGCTGGCCGCGGAGTAGCCGGAAGAGAACCCTTCCCGCTCGCGGGCGTGGTCGACAGACGCGAGACGCTCGGCGTCGGGAGCGCGCCGGCGATGACGCCGGGCGCAACATCCGTCACCCGGCGGCTCTTACCCGCCGTCCTCTCCTGCGAAGCGGCAGAGCTGCAGGAGAGAAAGCATGTCCCGTCGCCTGATCGATATTTCTTCGCCTCTGAAGGCCGGCATCAAGAGCGATCCGCCACATATGCTGCCGCAGATCGAGTACCTGGATCACCACGCGACCGCGCCGGCGATGGCGGAGTACATGGGTGTTCGCGTCGATCAGCTGTCCGACGGCGAATATGCAGCGGTCGAGAAGGTGAGCATCAGCACCCATAATGGCACGCATCTCGACGCGCCGTACCATTTCTTCTCCACCATGAACCATGCGCTCAAGCCGGGTGGTGAGGCGTCCTGGCGGATCGACGAGGTGCCGCTCGAATGGTGCTTCCAGCCCGGCGTGAAGCTGGATTTCCGCCATCTGCCAGACGGCTACGTCGTGACACCCGCTGATGTGGAGGCAGAATTGAAGCGCATTGGCCACACGCTGCGGTCGCTCGAAATCGTCGTCGTCAACACGGCAGCCGGAGCGAAATACGGCCAGGACGACTATGTCGATTCAGGCTGCGGCATGGGCAAGGCAGCAACAATGTGGCTCCTGGAGCGCGGCGTGCGGCTGACGGGAACCGATGCATGGAGCTGGGATGCGCCATTCTCCTTCACCCGCCAGAGGGTGGCAGAGACCGGCGATGCGTCGCTGATCTGGGAAGGTCACCGTGCCGGACGCGAGATCGGCTACTCGCATCTGGAGAAATTGCACAACCTCGAAGAGCTGCCGGCGGACGGGTTCGATATCGTGTGCTTTCCGGTAAAGGTACATCGCGCGTCGGCAGGATGGACACGTGCAGTGGCGATACTGCCGGGCTAGCCCGCGGGTCATGGGCCGGCCCGAACCGGACAGAAGGTTACACCAATCGCTCAGACCATCCCGAAACCGAACAATTGTCCGCTCGCGGCCGCACTTCCGAGTCGATCGGAAAGAGGCTTATGTAGGGGTCCCTGGAACGACCTTCGGGATAAGCTATGGCAAGCGCTTCGCCGAGCGGATTTCGGATGCCCCTCGCAGACGCGCGCGAATACGCAGACCGAGACCAACTTCGCCGCAGTTCAGTCGAATTTCGGAAGGACGTGGTCGAGGTCACAGATGGAGTGTTCGCCGCGGTCGGCTACTCCGCGAGCAACGTGGTCCTCGTCCAGGGAGAGGGCGGATCAATCATCGTCGATACTTCGGCCAACCCGGTCGATGCGCAGGCGATCGTTGCGGCTTTCGGCACCCGGCTTACGCGCCCCGTTCGCGCAATCATCTACACGCACAACCACCCCGACCACTCCGGCGGGGCAACCGTGTTCGCGGGCAGCGACGAACCGGAGATCTACAGCCACCAGACGCTGCTGCATTCCGGTCCCGAGCTCAGCCGCGGCCGGCGCGATGGCGGTGATGCCTTCGGCACGACACTGCCGGACGAGCAGTTCATCAACGCCGGCACC
>JASHQG010000609.1 GCA_030037665.1 Acetobacteraceae bacterium | reverse complement strand
TTAGATTCACCAACGACAATCAATCGGGCCGGACCGATGTCATCATCGCAAGGCCCGATGCGATCTGCGCTCTCCGCTCGATCGACGACGGCCTAGAGGCGCTTCAGATGCAAAATCAAGCAACCGTGGACCGACGTTCTCATCCTTGCAGATCATTGGCGCGATGGTGACGGATGCTTGATGTTAATTGCGGAGCGGGCCTTGTGGCTAGCCACGTGAACCGGGTCAGCCGGAAGCTTGGCTTGGTAACCGGAATTGACCTCAAGGGAGGCAGCTGACGTGGATGCTGATCGGGTCTTCCGGGGATCCATCCCTGCCTTATATGATCGGCATTCAGGCTCCTCGATCCTTGTCCCCTACGCCGATGATCCCGCACTCAGGCTGGCAGACATGGAGCGCGGCCGCATCCTTGAGACGGCTGTAGGGGCAGGCATGGCTACACGAAATTTGGTTTCCTCTCTGCCGGAGAAGGTCTCCATTGTGGCAACGGACCTGAATCAGCCGGTGCTCGACCATGCCTCAAGCCAGTTACCATCTACTCGGGCGAGTGGGCGGAAGGCAGACGCCCAGCATTACCGTTTCCTGATGTGGAGTTCGACGCCGTGGTGCGCCAGTTCGGTGTGATGTTCTGCCCGGACAAGCGGTAGGCTTTCTCCGAAGCCTATCGGGTACTGAAGCCAGGCGGACGCCTCCTGCTCAATGTCTGGGATCGGATTGAGCAAGACGGGTTCGCCGATGTCGTGGTGAAATCCGTCGCGTCCTTGTTTCCTGACAATCCACCGATGTTTCTGGCTCGTGCCCCACATGGACACTGCGACACCGCAGCCCTGACAGCCCGGCTGCGCTCTGCGGGATTTTCGGCTGTAACGACGGAGATCGTCACACCGGAGAGTCGGGCATCCAGCGCACTGTCGGTCGCGATTGGATATTGCCGAGGCACACCGATGCGGAATGAGACCGAGGGCCACAATTCCGATCGGTTGGTGGAGGCGACGGATGTTGCGGCAGCCGCAATCACCAGGCATTTCGGGCCTGGACCAGCCAACGGCAAGATCCGGGCGCACATCATCGCTGCCGTGCGAAATTCTTGATTGAGTTACTAAGCGATCGGCGCCGGGTGTCCTCCGGTTGGAGGCAATAAATGGCCGCTGTCCGACCAAACGCTCATTCAACCGGTCGGTTGGTATAGGGGCGTTTCTCACGCGTATTCCGAAACAAGACGGACGTCAGTGCCAGCGCGTTCCAAGTCCCACCCGACTGTGGCACAGAAGATCAATTCGAGGTTCGCAATTCCTGCTCTGGCCCGGAAGTATTCATGATATGCGGACTTGCGCGGACCAGAAGGCCGGTTCGTTCGCTCTAGCCGCGGATGGGTTGTCAGATCGTTCTTCCGCCTTCCTGGCCGCATGGCTCGCGCAGAGCCTAGCCCAAGACATGCGGGATAGAATCTTCGGCCGCGATCCGGTTTATTTCGGTGACATCGCCCGACAGGATCGCCTCCAGAGTGGCAATCTGTGCATCGACCTGATCCATGATCTCACGTGAGACTGCCGCGGCCTGGGCCGTCGGCTCCATGTCGGCGATCGCCACCGTGTTGATCAGGTCAACCAGCGTATCGTTCAGCCCGGCCGGATGACGCAACACGTCGCGCGGCGATTCCCGATTGACATCCACGAGGACATGCTCGACTGCGGATAGGCCATCCGCAGCCGATTGGGCCTTCTCGGCCAGCCTGGCGTGACTGCCGCCAACTTGCTCCGTCAGCGCGCGAAGCTGGCGATTTACCCGGCGGATGCGATTGACCGCTGCGTTGAGCGCGGACAACTTGTCGTTGAGCGCCTGCAGCAAAGCGAACTGGCTTTCATAGCCTGCCTGTGTCGTGCCGAGCCGCGGATCTTTGGCGATCACCAGATCGGCGGTGTGGACCTCTGCGCCAACTGCCAGCTCCACACGATAGGTTCCCGGCACCACCGTCGGCCCCGGTTGCGGGTCCGGCTCGTTGGCCAGCGGCTTGTTCTTTTGCACCGCCCATGGCGGATCGATGCGCTCCGGCCCCTTGTGCCGCATGTCCCATACAAAGCGGTTGAGGCCACGGCGCGCCGTAGGCCGCCGTGCGGCCGGCACTGCGTCATCGTCGCTGCGCAGCGTGTTGACCACAGCGCCCGCTGAATCGCGAAAGGTTAGTGCGACCAGTTCCGGCACATCGTCATTCAGCCAGTAATAGATGAGAGCGCCATTCGGCGGATTCTCACCGACATCGAGATATTCGCGGCGCCTCGTGCCATCCGGCAACTCATGCGTCGCGATACCGCCGCCGATGCCGAAGGTGATGGCGAAAGCGTAAGGGCCCCGCACGCCACCCAGCGAGCCGAAATGCAGTCTGGTCCGGATGACCTCGCGTGGGGGAACGAGACGAGATGGGTCGCCGCCATCGGAGAGCATGCGCAGCGGCGCAATGTCGTCCAGAATCCAGAATGATCGGCCATGCGTGCCGGCGATCAGGTCTCCATTTCTGATCTTGAGGTCATACACCGGGACAACCGGCAGGCCACCCTGCAGGCGGTGCCAATCCTCCCCATCGTCCAGGCTGAAATAGATACCGGTTTCGGTGCCGACGAACAATACGCCCGGCCGATCCGCGCGGATCACACGGGTGATCTCATGATCGGGGAAATTGCCAGTGATCGGCTGCCAGCTACGGCCGCTGTCCCTGGTGCGATAGAGATAGGGCCGGTAGTCCGACAGCTTATAGCGGGTCGCGGCGACATAGACCGTGTCAGGGTCGTGCGCGGACATTTCGACGCAGCCGATATAAGCGAGCTCGGGCAGGCCGGGCGGGGTCACGTTCTGCCAGGACCTGCCATTATCCCGCGTGACATGCACCAGGCCGTCGTCGGTCGATGCCCAGATCTCACCTTGGCGATGAGGCGACTCGACGATGCATGCGCACGTCGCATGAACCTCGGCGCCGGCGGATTCGGCGGTGATGTCGCCACCCGAGTGCCCTTGCCGGGACGCGTCGTTCAGGCTGAGGTCCGGAGAGATCGCCTGCCAGCTCATACCTTCGTCGTTAGTGCGGAAGACATGGTTGCCGCCCGCGTACAGCACGTTGCTGTCGTGTGGAGAAAACACGATCGGGAAGGTCCAGGCGAAGCGGTATTTCATATCGCGCGGCGCGATGCCGGTTGATTCCTCGGGCCAGACATTCACAAGCTGAATCTGGCCGGTACGGTAATCATAGCGCTGCAACGCGCCGGCACCTCCCGGGCTGGATCCGACGGCGCCGCAATAGACAATGTTGGAATCATCCGGCTTCACGGCGATGAAGCCGCTTTCGCCGGTACCGGGATAGCTGCAGTCGCCGAGCGTGATAGCGCCCCAGTAGCTTGCGCTTGGCACCGCGATCGATGTGTTGTCCTGCTGCGTGGCGAACACGCGGTACGGGAAGCGGTCGTCGGTATCGACGCGATAGAATTGCGCTGTGGGCTGGTTGTAGATGGAAGACCAGGTGATCCCAGCGTTGAACGACACGCAGGCACCGCCATCATTGCCTTGCACCATGCGGGACGGATTGGCGGGATCGATCCACAGATCGTGGTTGTCGCCATGCGGGGTCATGATCTCTGTGAAGCCGGTGCCGCCGTCGATCGATTTCCACATTTGCAGGTTGAGCACGTAGACCGTTTCGGCACTGACCGGATCGGCAAAGACGTGCGTATAGTACCAGGGACGGTGCATCAGATCGCGGTTCGAGGAGGTCATGACCCAGCGGGCGCCGTAATCCTCAGTGCGATAAAGGCCGGTCTTGTTGCCAGTCGTCTCTATCAGCGTCCAGACGCGGCCGGACATCGCGGGACACACAGTGACGCCCACTTTGCCGATCGGGCCGTCCGGCAGACCGGATGCGCGAGTGATCTCCTCCCAGGTGTCACCGCCGTCGGCTGAACGAAACAATCCGCTGCCCGGGCCACCGCTCGAAAGGTTCCAGAAATTCCGCCGCGTCTGCCAGAAACTGGCGAACAGGATCCGAGGGTTGCTCGGGTCCATCGATATATCGACCGCGCCGGTGTCGGCGTCGCGGTACAGCACTTTCTCCCAGGTCTTGCCGCCATTGCGGGAGCGGAACACGCCGCGCGCCTCATGCGGACCGAATATGTCGCCGAGTGCCGCCACGTAGACGATGTCGGGATTCTCGGGATGGATGCAGATGCGGCCGATATGCTTGGTGTCGCGCAGGCCGGCATGCGACCAGGTGCGGCCGGCGTCGCTGGATTTGTAGAGTCCGTCACCATAGGACACGTCGAGGCGGATCTCAGTTTCGCCGGTGCCTGCATAGATCACGTTGCGATCGCAACGGGATACGGCGATCGCGCCGATGGCCGCGCTGCCGAGGAAGCCGTCGGAAATGCAGCGCCAATAAACGCCGCCGTCGATAGTCTTCCAAATGCCGCCGGCGCAGGCACC
>JASHQG010000608.1 GCA_030037665.1 Acetobacteraceae bacterium | reverse complement strand
CTGAGCCCCGTCGCGCGATCGCCCTGGAACGCGAACGAGGCCCAAGCGTGCATCGCGTTCCATACAATGACCGGCGAGAACACCAGGAGCGCCAGCACGCCGGCGACGTAAGGCTGCGGGCGGCTGAGCCAGGTCCGATGCTCCCGGTTCGTCAGCAGAAAAACCAACGCACCAAAGATCGTCAGTACAGCCGAGTACTTCGAGAACAGCGCCAGACCAGCACACAGTCCGGTGCCGATCCACCATCGCCATCTCTCCTCTGACAGTGCATGCAGCAGGCAGAGCGCGGCGGCGAGCAACGCACAGTCGAGCGGTCCGTCGGGCAGCACCCAGGTGCCGGTGGTGACACTGAATACGGGCGAGAGGTTCAACAACAACGCGGCGTAGAAGCCGGCGCGCTCGCCGGCGACGGCCGCGCCCAGTCGGGCCATCAGCCAGGTAGACAGCGCGAACAGCGCGATGAACGGCAGGCGCACGGCAATCGGTGCTTCGCTCGCGAAGAGCCGAGCCGCTCCGGCGGACAGCCACCAGGACACGGGTGGATGGTCGAAATAGCCCAGGCTCAGCACGCGCCCGGCGGACACCATGTAGCTTTCGTCCACGCCCAGGCCGAGCGAGGCCCCGAACACCAGGCGGACGGCGGCGGAAATGAGGATGAGGAGAAGGAGCGGGCGTAGGCAGGACGGCCCGTCCTGGTTGGGTTCCGAGATGGGAAGCGGACGAGGGTCGCGGGGAGGGGCCGCCGGGCGGCGCGTGGCACCCTCGCCGCGTCCCCCGGGTGCCGAGAGAGCGGTTGATCGCACCACCTCGGCTAACCCGCCTCCGGCCGCTTTTCCGCCCATGGCCGGGCCTGTTCGAATGCCGCGGCGATGCGCAGCAATTCCGCGTCCTCGCCCGGACGCGCGATCAACTGGATCGCCATCGGCATGCCCGCCGGGTCAAACCCGCACGGCAGGCTGATCGCCGGATTGCCGGTCAGGTTGAATGGCATTGTGTAGGGGTACCAGGACGCACGAATGTTCTCGACCAGCTGGTTGTCGATCTCGATCGGGCCGAAGAAATCCTGATCGATCGGCACTGCGGTGCGCGAGAGCGTCGGCATGGCGATGATGTCGCAGGCATCAAACCAGGTCTGCACCTGGCGATAGAGCCGCGTGCGTTGGAAGATCGCCGCATAGAGCTCCGCTGCCGAGTAATGCGCCACACGGTCCATTTGCCGCACGAAGGTCGGGTCCATGATCGTGCGGTGCTCGCGCAGATGGTGACCGAATTGTGCCATGCGATAGGCGCCGTTGTTGACGAACCATACCGCCTCGGGGTTTTCGAACGGCGCCTCATGCGCTTCGACCGTTGCACCGAGCCCCGCCAGCGCCGTCAGCGCTGACTCGCATGCCGAAATCACGGCGCTCGCGACCGCGGCGTTCCCCAACCGCGCCCGCCAGCCGATGCGCACACCGGCGAGACTGTGGCTCGCTCGCACGGCTGCGGCAAAATCCGCACGCGGGCGGGCCGTCGTCTGCGGATCGAAAATATGCGGGCCTGCCATCACGTCGAGCATGAGCGCGGCGTCCGCGACGGTGCGCGTCATCGGCGTGATGTAGGAGATGTTGCCGAACCCGTCCTGTGCGTATTCCTGCGGGACCACACCGAGGCCTTGCTTGACGCCGACCACGCCGTTGCATGCGGCGGGAATGCGCGTGGAGCCGCCGCCATCGGTCGCCACGGCGAGGGCAATGAGACCCGCGGCCACCGCCACTGCTGAGCCGCCGGACGAACCACCGGACGACCGGTCCGCCCGCCAGGCGTTGCGCGTGCGTCCGAACAGCGGCGCCTGAGTCAGGCATTGCTGGCCGAATTCCGGCGTCGTGGTCTTGCCCACGACGATTGCACCGGCCGCCTTCAGTCGCGCGACTGCGACGGCGTCTTTGTCCGGTACGTGGTCCTTGAAGATCAGCGAACCCCAGGTCGTGCGGATACCAGCGGTGGGAACAAGGTCCTTCACCGCCACCGGCAGCCCGTGCAGGGGACCGAGTGCATCGCCACGCATCACCGCTGCCTCGGCCGCGCGTGCGGCGTCCATCGCGCTGTCAGCGGCGATGGTAATGAACGCGTTCAGGATCGGCTGGCTGCCCTCGATCCGCTCGAGCGTCGCGCGCATCAGCTCCACGGGAGAGAGCGCGCGGCTCTGGATCTGCGCCGCCAGCTCGACGGCGGGGACGAAAGCGAATTCGGTGGAACTCATGGTGTCGCGCGTTCCTTATCCTTGTACCATGCCGATACCGCAACCCCTACGAAGAAGGGAGCACCGCCGATGCAACCGATAGTCGCCGTGATCGCACCGGGCATGATGGGCAGCGCCGTCGGCCACGTTCTGGCGCATGCCGGTCTCGAAGTCCGCACCTCGCTCACCGGCCGCAGCGAGGCGACCGCGGCACGTGCCAAGGCTGCCGGCATGGCGGATGCCCCGGACGAACAGATCGTTGCCGCCGACATCATCCTGTCGATTCTGCCGCCGGGCGAGGCGGTGGCGCTGGCGGAACGGTTCGCTCCCGCGCTGCGGGCCGCGCCGAAAAAGCCGATCTATGTCGACTGCAACGCGGTGAGCCCGGGAACGGTGCTGCGCGTCGCGCGCGTGATCGAGGAGACGGGCGCGACCTTCGTCGATGGCGGCATCATCGGCGGCCCCCCGTCACCCGGCAGCAAGGCCACCAAGATCTATCTGTCCGGCGCGGCGGCCGCGAAAGTGGCGGAGCTGGAACGATATGGTCTCACCATGCCGGTGCAGCCGGGTCCGATTGGCGCGGCCTCGGCGATGAAGCTCTCGTACGCGGGGATCACCAAGGGCTTTCAGGCGCTCGGCGCCGCGATGATGCTGGCCTCGACCCGCGCCGGGACCGCCGACGACCTGAAGCGGGAATTGCTGAGCAGCCAGCCGGCACTGTTCGGATGGCTGACCCGGCAGATGCCGAAGATGTATTCGAAGGCGTATCGCTGGGTTGCCGAAATGCAGGAAATCGCCGAGTTCGTTGGCGAAGACCACGCTGCGCGGCAATATTTCGAAGCTGCGGCACAGCTCTACGCGCGGATCGCTGTGGATTGGGACGGTCAGCGGACGGAGACGGGAGCGCTGGACGCATTCTGCAAGCCTCAGGACTGAGATCGCACCTCAGGCAATCGCGTCGCCGCCGGGCGGCCGGGCCACCCATGTTTTGTCCTCGCGCGCCGTCGGGGGCGAGCGTCGGCGCGAAGCCAACGCGGCAAATTGTTGCGGTATAGGTATGGGAGCGTCGCGTCGACCGTTGTCGACGAGGAATGCTCCCACGCGCTTTGTTGCTCTGTTGCAGTATCGATGTGAGCCGGTCGGCAAGGGATGGCGCGGCTTTGCAGAGCGGCACGACAGCGCTGGCGCGCTTGTTTTGGCCCGTTTGTTCAACCCTCGCAGAACACTTCGAAGGGACGCTCGAACAATGTGAGCATCTCGTCCGAGAGGCGGAATCCTGTCGGGTCGTCCGAAATCAGGTCGGTCATTTGGGAACGATGGCAGCCGATGGCGTGCCGCTTCGCCGCCAGGTAACGCGTGATATCGAGCCGTGCGCCGGCAATGCGCATCGCCGGCAACCACGTGTCCGGTGGGATGGTCCAGCCCCATACCGGGTAGCAGAGCAGCCGCGCATCGAGCTTGCGTGCAACCTGCCGCCCGATGCGGCAGGCTGCGCGGTGATCGGGATGCGGATCGTGCTCCCAGGTGGCGCAGATGGTTCGGATACCGCGCGATCGCACGATGCTTGCGAGTCTGTCCGTTGCCAGATCGAACGAGCGTCCGCGCGTCGGCGCCGCTCCGTCGGGCAATCCGAGGAACTCGATCCGGTCCTCCTCTACGCCGAGCGAGATGAGTGCGGAGCGGGCCTCCGCTTCGCGCAACGCCGCCAGGCGTGCGCGCGGATACTCGCGCGAC
>JASHQG010000607.1 GCA_030037665.1 Acetobacteraceae bacterium | reverse complement strand
CGTTAACGAACTCGTTCGGGTAGAGCCGCTCGTCCGGATTGTCGAAAATTGCACGCATACTCAGGGTGCCGGTCGTCGTGTCGATCTGGTTGCTGAGCGTTGCAAGCTTCCCTGTGGCCAGCAGGTTCACATTGGCCTGGTCATAAGCGGCAACGCTCAGTGTCGCACCGGATCGCATCTGCTGGATGATATCCGGCACGTCCTGCTGCGGCAGGGAAAACAGCACCGAGATCGGCTGCATCTGCGTGATGACAACGATGCCGGTGGTGTTGGAGGTCTGAATGAAGTTGCCGGGATCGACCAGCCGCAGGCCAACCACGCCGTCGATCGGCGAGGTGATGTGGCAATAGACCAGATTGAGCTTTGCATTATCAACCGCCGCCTGGTCCGACTTCACTGTGCCGGTATATTGCTGCACGAGGAAGCGCTGATCGGATACCTGCTGCTGGGCAATGGAGTTTTGCCGGCTCAGTGTTTCGTAGCGCAGCAGGTCGCTCTTTGCCTGCTCCAGCAACCCCTGTTGTTGCTTGAGGTTTCCCAGGGCTTGATCCAGCGCCACCTCATAGGGGCGTGGATCGATCTGCGCCAGGAAATCGCCCTTCGTGACGGTCTGACCCTCTTTGAAGCCGACCTTGACGATCTGGCCGTTGATCTGCGTGAACACCGTGACGGTGTCGAGCGACGTGACAGTGCCGAGCGCGTTTATGATGACGCGGATATCGCCCTTGCCGATCGTGGCGGCGCCGACAGGCTGCGTCGGTGTTTGCCCCGCCTGCGCGTGACGACCGGCGCCGCCGGAGGGTGCCGCGTGGTGCATCCACCAGTAGAGGCCAGCGCCAACGACGAGGACCAGCAGCCCCAGAATGATGCGCCCGCGCAGTCGCGGGCGAGGGACGACCTGGGTCTCCCGCAGGCCAGGCTCCTGCCGCGCGTCAGCTTCCTTCGGGTCGACCCGCTCATCCATGGGCTGTCGTCATTCGTCGTCCGCCGTGGTTGGCGGCGCGGCCACCTCGGCCGGCCGGCCGATTGTGGGGATAAAGGGCGAGCTGCCGCCGCAGCAACCCCCGACAGCATCGGGTTACCCATTTCAGTGGTTCGTTACAATCCAGACATCGCATCGGCCAAGACGATTCTGCTGTTTGGCATTTGCTCACAAAGACGCGAGTGCGGCCGGTGGCTTCGTGGCAGGCTTAACCGGGCGCCACGTTCTAGGCGTGCCAGGCCACCTCGTTGGGCGGCGGGTCGGTCGGATCGCAGCGCAGCCACTGGCCATTCATCGTCCTTTCACCCGTGAGCGAAAGGATAAAACCCCAATGGGTCACCACCACCGTCTCCGCCCAGTCCGGCAGAGCGGCCATCTCCATCCGGAACAAAGCGGCACGGGCGAAGATGGATTCCTCAGGCTCCTCAATGGGCGGCCACCAAATCTCATCGATGGCGGAAAAATCATGCTGCGGCCATGTACCCGCCAACTTGCTGCGCGGCGTGCCGATGTCGCAGGCGAAGGCGTAGCGCTCCCGCACGATCGGATTGATCACCACCGGAACGTCGAGCGCCGCCGCCAGCGGCGCGACAGTCTGCAACGCGCGCGTGTAGGGTGAGGTGACGATGCGGGTGATCGGCAGATCCGCGAGTTCACGCGCGGCATGGACGGCCTGTTCGCGACCAAGCGCGGTCAGCGGCGCGTCGATGACGCCGGGATCGCGGCGGGTGGCGCCGAAATGCAGGTTGAATTCGCTCTGGCCGTGTCGAAGCAGGATCATGCCGCCGCATAACCGAACCAGCGGGCGGGCCGCAACCGTAGCGGACCGCGGGATTCGTTTGTCGATGAGGCGTTCCGCGCCTATCTGTGTAGGCGATAAGGAGACAGACCATGGGTGCCAGCACCGGTTTTCCCGTTGACCTGATCTTGTTTGGAATGATCGCGGCGTTCCTGGTGCTTCGGCTGCGCAGCATCCTGGGGCGGCGCACCGGGTTCGAACGTCCGCCGCAGGCGCAGCCGCTGAGGCCCGGCCCGACGCCGGCGGCGCAGGGGCCGGTGATCGAGGGACACGTCGAGCCGATGACGCCCGCTTCCAACCGCGTGGTTCCTGACCCGAACAGTGCACTGGGGCAGACCCTGGCGCGGATCCACGCGAACGATGCGAGCTTTGACCCGGCCCGCTTCCTCGACGGCGCAGAGAAGGCGTTCCGCATCATCGTGGCTGCGTTCGCGAGCGGCGACCGGACGGCGCTGCATACCCTGCTCTCGGAGGACACCAGCCGCGCGTTCGAATCCGTGATCGCGGCACGCGAAGCCGCCGGCCACACCCAGGTGAGCGACATCCGCGGCATGGAGAAGATGGTGATCGAGGCGGCGGAGTTGCGTGGCACGGTCGCGTCGGTCACGGTTCGCTTCGTCTCTGATCAGGTCAGCCTGACGCGCGATCGGGAGGGGCATGTGGTGGCAGGGACGGACGCGGTGACAGAGATCACCGATCTCTGGACGTTCGAGCGCGACCTCGCGACGCGGGATCCGACGTGGAGGCTGGTGGCGGCGCGCAGTGCGTGAGGCCGGGCGTCAGGGCTGAGGCGCGCCCTCAGGCAGCGGGGTAACGTGCGCGACGACCGCGCTCGTCTCCTCGCCAGGAGAGGCCCGGCACACACGACTTCGCTGCCGCCGACAGCCACGCGGTCTATGCCAGCTCACGAGCGGTGCCGGTGCAGACCCCCGCGACGGCGCAAACAGGCCGGCCGGCGCAGCACCCGTCAGGCCTCCGATGGCAACAACCGTGCCCGCCGCCCGTCCCTCGCCATCCGCAGCTGGATCATCGCCAGCGCGGCGGCGCTCATCGCTGCGGTCACGACCAGATAAAAGCTCGGCGACAACGGATTGCCGGTGTGTGCAATCAGCCAGGTTGCAATGAACGGCGCGAATCCGCCGAAGATCGTCACGGCCGTGCTGAAACTGAACGCAACGCCGATGGCGCGGGTCGCGACAGGGAATTGTTCGCCCAGGAGCGAGGGCAGAACGCCGCTGTAGCCCGCCTTGAGAAATTGCAGCCACATGCATGCGAAGATGCACGACCAGAGCGCGGGCCACGACGCCATGAGGAAGAAGCACGGCCATGACGTCAGAACGAACAGCCAGGCGGTGACCACCATGATCCGCGGGCGGGCGATCTTGTCTGACCAATGGCCGAACAAAGGGGCGAAGACAGCGAGAACGACGCCACCGATGAACGTCGCGGTAAAGCCGGTATAGGCCGGAAGGTGCAGGGTCTTTTCGCCGTACGTCGGAATGTAGAGAAGAATATAAAACGAGCTGTTCGAGATAATCGAGGCGCCGATCCCAAGCACGAGCGGCAGCGGATGTTTGCTCAGAAGCTCGCGGATCCGCATCCCCTCCGGCGGTCCCGCTTCCAGGAACTCGGGCGTTTCGGAGAGCCGCGAGCGGATGTAGAGTCCGGCCGGGCCGACCAGCATGCCGAAGAAATAGGGCAGTCGCCATCCCCAGCTGAGGAGCTGGTCATGTGTCAGCAGTGTGTGCAGCGCGACGCCGAACAATGAGGCGATCGCCGTGATCAGCCCGGCCACCGAAAACTGCCAACTGGCAGCGAATCCGCGGCGTTCCGGTCCATGCTCCATCAGGAAGGCAACGGAGCTGCCGAACTCGCCGCCGACCGAAAATCCCTGCATCAGGCGAGCCAGCGTGATCAGGATGGGCGCAGCAATGCCGATCGCCGCGTAGCTCGGCGTCAGCGCCATCAGCGATGTGCCAAGCATCATCAGCGCGATCGACAGCGTGAGGCCTGCCTTGCGGCCATGCTTGTCGGTAAAGGAGCCGACGAAGATCGCCCCCAGTGGGCGCACGAGGTAAGCCAGACCGAACGCGCCGAACGTCACCAGCAGTGATACGGTCGGGTCTCCCGTGGGAAAGAACACCTGGGAAATCGTAACGGCCAGGAAGCCATACACGACGAAGTCGAACCACTCCAGTACGTTGCCGATCGTGGCGGCGATTACGACGTGTCGCAGCGTCATTGCAGGCTGTACTGCACCGCCGGTTGCCGTGTTTGATCCCATCCCTGTGTCCTTTTTTATCGACTTCTGTCAGTCGGACTCACCGCATTTGATCGCTCAACCGGCCGTCGTGCAAGCCAAATGGCCGGCGGGTCGTCGGGTCAACCATTTTTGTATGATGCGGGGGAGGTTGGCCACGACACGGCGGGACATTTGTGAGTCGGCTCTGTAATAATCGCCTGAGCGCCGCTTCACCGGGCCAGTATTTCCGCAATCACATCCGCCAGCTGTCCGGTCGCTGCGCTCATGGCGGCGACGAACCCGGCAGTGCCGGGCGCTCTCGGCATCACGCGCAAACGGATCGGCCGGCTCGCCACCGTCTCGCCGTGCCGCAGCACAGCGATCACCGCCATCAACACCACGGCGCCGGAACGGTCGGCATCGAACCGCTGCACGTTCACTTCCACCGACGCATCCGGCTCCGAGGAGATCGCGCCGTTCTCCGGAAAAACGATAGAGCCCGGCAGCCTTTGCAACAGTTCCTGCACGAGCACGCCACCCATCATTGTGTCCAGCGATTCGCCCCACCAGTCGTTGCCCATGACATCAAGGCGAAAGTCCTCGGTCGAACGCACGATCTCCGAACGATCCAGGTAATGCGGCATACTGATCGCGCGCACTTCGATGTGCCGGGGCGCGCGGGTATGCGTGTACCCCGGCACGACCGCCAGCGTGTAAAGCGTCGGATTGGGCGACGTGCAGGCGGTGGCCACAACCGTCAGCAGCCATAGCGCTCGCCGGCGCAGGAGCGTGCGCATCATCGCGACCCTTCATCCGCACGGCCGCGTATGAGTGCCTCGGGATGGCGGGTCAGCAGGTCCGCCAGAACCCGGAATGAGCGTGCCGTGTCGGTCAGTTCCAGCATCATCCGGCGCATGTCGTCGGCGAACGCCGAGTTGCGGCCGTAGCCGGCCTGCATCGACCCAGCCAAGGTGTTTACTCTGCGCACGGCACTGTCGAGCTGCTCGGCGATGGCGGGCAGCCGGTTGACCAGCGGCCCGCTCGCTTGATTGAGATGCGTGGTCAGCTCCTGTGCGCTGGCCAGTGTCGTGTGCAGCGATGCGACTGCATCCCGGAGCTGTGCGCCGTTCACCAGGCCATTCATGCCGGCCAGCGTCTGGTTCAGATTGTCGCCGATCTGCTGGAACGGAATTGCCTGCAACTTCGCCATCAGCGCGCCGGCGGCGGCGGCAATGTCCGCTGATCCGGTGTTCGCGACGGGCAGGACGAAAACGCCGTCCTCCTCGCCCAGCGTGGCGTGGGGAGCGTGCGGATCGATCTCCAGTGCCAGCTCCGTCGCGCCGGTGATCACGCTGGTCGTGTCCACCCGGACACGCAGCCCGCGCTGCACCAGGCTTGTCAGGCTTGCCGCCAGGTCGTTCGCCGCGGGCAACTTCAGATCGGCGATGCGTTCCGGCTCAACCTCGTAGCGCACGGCCACCACGACACTGTCTGTGGGCTTGTCGTAGCGCAGCGTCACGTTTTTCACTTCGCCGATCGGTATGCCGCGCAGCGTCACCGGTGCGCCCGCCTGCAGGCCGGACACGGAGCCGGAAAAATAGCTGACGAACCTGATCTTGTACGCGAATCCGGCCGCCTCGGCCTCCTGCTGGCTCCCGTACATCATGAAGACATGATTCTGTCCGGCGATCGGTTGCCCGGGCTTTGCGTTTGGCGTTTCGAACGCGATGCCGCCGAGCAGCAGCGCGCGCAGCGATTCGAGCTTCAGATCCAGCCCATTGGCACTGAGCTGAACCGTCGCGCCGGATGCGTTCCAGAAACGCGTCGTGTCATGCACGTACTGATCGAACGGTGCCCGTACGAAGGCATGCAGCGTCACGCTGTCCGCCATATGGGCGATGTCCCAGCCGAGAACTTCGCCCACCTCCAGGCCGTGAAAAAACACCGGCGAGCCGAGGGTGATGTTGCCGAGACGAGCTGTCTGCAACAGGAAGGTGCGACCCGGCACATTGGAGGTCAGAACCGGCGGTGTCTCCAGGCCGACGAAATGCTGTTTGGGCGTGCCCCCGGGGCCGGAGGGTTGCAGTGCGATGTAGGAGCCCGAAACGAGCGTCTCGAGGCCGGTCAGCGCGCCGGCGAAAAACCGCGGCTTGACGATCCAGAATTGCGCCCTGGTGGTCAGCAGCGGCTTGGCTTCGCGGTTCATCCGCACCGTCACCACGACGCGTTGCAGATCTGGGCTGAGGCCGATGTGCTCCACCAGCCCCATGTCGACGTCCTTGGTGCGGACGTGCGATTGGCCGGCGACAAGCCCCGATGCGCTTTCGAAGCTGATGGTGATCAGCGGTCCGCGCTCGGTCAGCGTGTGCCAGGCGAGCCATGTGCCGACCAGTGCGGTGACGATCGGGATGGCCCAGATCAGCGAGAACCGCCGCCGGCGGTCGAGCCGCGAGCGCACGGTGGCGGTTGGTGTCCGGTCGCTCATGCCGCGACCTCGTTCAGGCCGGCGGCGTCCCAGATCAACCGCGGGTCGAATGTGCGCGCGGCGAGCATGGTGAGGATCACCACGGACACGAATGCGACCGCACCGATCCCGGGATGCACCGAGACGATCGCGCCGAACTGCAGCAGCGCCACCAGAAGCGACAGCATGAAGACGTCAATCATCGACCAGCGGCCGATGCGGTCGATGATGCGGTAAAGCTTTGTGCGGTCACGCCGGCGGCGTTCCGCGCGCATGTGGATGCCGATCATGAGGATAGCGAGGCCGGCGATTTTGATCACCGGAACGACGATGCTGGCGAAGAACACCAGTGCCGCCAACGGCCAGTCGCCCACATCGATCAGGTCGCGCACGCCACCCAGGATGGTGCTGGGGTAACCTCTGCCGAGCTGGATCACCGTCAGCACCGGAAAAAGATTGGCGGGGACGTAGAGGATCAACGCGGTCATCCCCAGCGCCCACGTGCGTGTGGTGCTGTCGCGTTTGCGCGGGCAGAGGACGAAGCCGCAGCGGGGACAACGCGCGCCCGGAACGGCGCGCACGACGAAGCCGCATGTATCGCACCCGAAGCGGCGGAGTGCCGTGCCCCGGGCGCCGCGATCGGCGCGCACCGCGCGCCGGATCGGGCGGCCGATCGCCTCCCATACGGCTTCCGGATCGAGTGTCGCATCCGCCGCTACCATCGCCAGGATCAGACCGCCGAGCGCGTACAACGCAGGTCCGATCTCGATATGCACCAGGCTGCCAAGCCGCACATAGGCGACGAACACGCCGAGCATATAGACCT
>JASHQG010000606.1 GCA_030037665.1 Acetobacteraceae bacterium | reverse complement strand
GCTTCCGGGAACATCTGGCGCAGCATCTGCCGCGCCTGATCCGCCACCGCGGGTTCGTCGAAGAATTCGATCATCAGGCGGGGATCAGGAACCCGGCGCAGCAGGTCGCCGAGGGTTTCAAAATGGCCATCCGCCTGCAGGTCGATACCGCCCACGCCCTGGCTGATAATCAGGCCGCGAACGTGGAGCCGATCGCGCAGAACCTGAAGAACCCGCTGCAGTTGCTGTCTTCGATGACTATGACTGCTCTCGTGCAAGGAGACCCGCACGAAGGTTACCGTGGCTTCTTCCTCTTCGTTGGACATGACTTTACTTCCTGTTCGTTTCCATGTGTTGTTGTTCCGGCACTGCCCGCCGATTACTGCATTCCAGCCCAGATCACGAACACGACGAGCAGTGCGCCCAGCACGTAACTTGCGTAGACATTCACCGCGCCCAAGTGCATGCGGCGCAGTATCTGGGCCAGACGTTCGACACCGGCCAACGCGGGCTGAAGTGCCAGGCGGTCCATGATGGGGGTTTCCGTCTGGGAACGCCGCACCGCCGGATTGAAGTGCATCGGCAGATCTTCGATCGCCTCCTCGGTGATGCGCGGGCGCAGGACTGCCTGAAAGATCACCCGTACAGGATTCGCGAAGGCCGAGGCGTTGTAGGTCAACACCGGAACCAGGTGGCGAAGACCACCGGCCCAGGGAATTGCATGGGCCACCTGGCGCCGGCGGGTCAACCAGCGCACGCCGCAGAACAGCACTCCAAGCAGTGCCAGGAACACGACCACGCCGTACGACGGCGCAATAGCGAATACGACGGGGTTGTCTGCGCCACCGCGCAACAGGATCACCAGGCCACGGCCCGGTAGAGCAGCTTGGCCCACCTGCGCGCCGATTGCATGGAACTCAGCCACAAACTTGCCTGGCAGCGCCATCGCCCCCGGCTGACCCGCGAGGAAAAACGGCGGCACCAGCGCAGCAGTCGCGCTACCGCCGGTCAATGCCCTGACCACATGATCCAGCGCCGGTATCACGTACGTTGGCAAAACGCCGAGTGCCAGGCATGCCCCGCCCAATAGCCCCATGGCCCATCGCATGGCGCCCGGCGCTTCGCGGGCGTCGGCAGCCTGCTCACTGCGCGGCAGGCCAAGGAACCCCAGAGCGAAGACCTTCACGAAGCAGGTGATCGCCAGGCCCGCGGTCAGCGCCAGCAATGCGCCGGATAATGCGAACGCCAGCTTAACCGGCCTCGAGTCAAGTACCGCGGCACGCAAGATCGCCTGCAGGGATAGCCATTCGCTGACGAAGCCGTTGAACGGCGGGAGCGCCGATATGGCCATGACGCCGGCCAGCACCAGCAGTGCCGTCCATCGCATGCGGTGGATCAGACCGCCCAGGCGGTCGAGATCCCTCGTGCCGCTCGCGGTCTGCACCGCGCCGGCACCGGTAAACAGCAGCGCTTTGTAAAGCGAGTGGTTAAGCAGGTGATAGCAGGCAGCCAACAATGCGAGCTCGGCTGCCACACGTTGCCCTGCGGCGAGAAATACCATCGCCGCGCCCACCATCGCTGTGATGATACCCATGTTCTCGATCGTACTATGGGCCAGCAGCGTCTTCAGCTCCGCCTGGATCGTTGCATACAATATCCCCAGCAGAGCCGTGATCGCCCCGACGACCAGCACCAGCACGCCGGGCTCGGGTGCGATCGGCGGCATCAGTGTCAGATTCACCAGCATGATGCCGTAAATGCCCAGGTTGACCATGACCGCGGAAAGCAGCGCGGAGACGTTGGTCGGCGCGACAGGATGCGCGAGCGGCAGCCAGGTGTTGAGCGGCACAAGACCAGCCTTCACGCCGAAACCGACGAACGAAAGCAGGAACACGGCGACACGCAGGCCCATGCCGACCGTCGGGCCGGCAGCCTGGATGGTCGCGAAATCCAGCGACCCGGCCGCATTCGCTAGCAGCAGCAACGCGATCAGCGCGGCGATAAGTCCGGCCTCGCTCATCGCCAGCATGACAAACGCGGCATGCGAGGCCTGCTGGTTGTCACTCTCGAAACTGACCAGCAAATAGCTCAGGACCGACATCGCTTCCCAAAACAGTAGGAAGCACAGCACCTGCCGCGACGCCAGAACGCCGGCCATGGCGGCAAGGAACAGGTGGTACAGCAGGACGAAATAGCGGAGATTGTGGTTGGGAGCGTAATGCGTCAGATAACTGCCGGAGAAGATCGACACGGGCAGTCCCACCAAACCCATTATCAACATGAACAGCGCTGGCAATGGTGTGATGCCGACGCTGAGCGTGCCCAACGGCGCAAACTGCCAAAGCGGCACAGTCGTGTGTGTGTCGCCGAGCAGGGCGACACCACTCGCGGCGATCAGAAACGCCGATGCGATCGAGCCGCTCCAGGCGAGCCCTCCGGCGATATGGCGCCGCGGCATGACGAATGCCGCGAGCACGCCTAACACCGTGCAGACCGCAAACAGTACCAACAGCCACATGCTTGCGGTCATGCCACTCCCTCCATCGCAGCAGGTTGCGACTCGAGCGGCCGGGGCGGTTTCCGGCGTACCAGCACCAAGAGGGCATGCAGGATTGCCAACGGTGGCGGTGGACAGCCTGGCACCGTCACGTCCACCGGCAGAGCGTCTGCAGCGCCGCCAGCGACCGCCATCGTGGGTCCGAACACCCCGCCTGATGCGGCACAAACGCCAATCGCCATGACTCGCCGGGGGGTGGGCAGGGCGGCATACGTGTCACGCAATGGCTGGAACATGGCCCGTGTGACCGGGCCCGCCACAATGAGCACATCGGCGTTGCGCGGTGTCGGCGTCAGGAAAAACCCGAGCCGATGCATGTTATAATAAGGATTGTTGAGTTGCCGTAGCTCGCTCATGCAAGCGCCGCAGGCCCCGCCGTCGACAAAGCGGATATGGAGCGAGCGGCGGAACAACCGGCTCAGCACATCCGTGGCCTGCGCCTCGGTCGTTTCAGCCGCCCATTCATAATCGGGCCGCCAATCCACGACGGCCGGATCGGCATCCCGGCAACGCTGGCAGTGCACACATTCCCGGTAATCAACGGTGCTGGAATTTGCCGTGGCGCCGATCGCACCGGTCGGGCATGCCGAAGCAGCCATCGCAGCGCCGGCCAAGGCATACGGCCGGCCTGGCGTCACGCCCGCTGCGGTTTCCGGGGCAACCGGGTAGCGTGTCGACTTGATCCCGGTGCGTAGCCCTTCGAGTACCCAACGCGTCATCGCCGGTCTCCTTCACCGGTCGTTCTCGGCGTTCGACAGCCCGAACGTCGCAAGAATGATAGGGAAATCCTGAAAGGCGAAACTCTCTGCGGCCAACTGGAACCCACGCCAATTCGCGAACGATGGCGGCGCGATGCGCCATCGGCGGAGCAAACCGTCGCCGGTCAGCCGCACATAATGGAATGCCGCGCCGAGCGGTGCCTCAACGGCGCCCAACGCGGCGCCTGCCACCGGACGCACGTCTCCGGCGCTGACCGGACCGGCCGGCAACGCCGCGGCCGCCTCGCCGATCAAACTGGCGGCCATCAGCGCCTCGCGGAACAGCACGCGCAACCGCGCGTAGCCGTCGCCCTCACGTTCGATCGGTACGTCCGGCCGATGCTCGGCGTACGCCGCGTAGGGGAACAGCACGCGCAGGTCCTGCCCTACACCCGAGGCACGCGCCACCGGGC
>JASHQG010000605.1 GCA_030037665.1 Acetobacteraceae bacterium | reverse complement strand
AAGCAGAACGGAATTCCGGTGGAGGATGCGACCTGGAAGAGGTTACAGGATTTGGCGACGGGGTTCGGAATTGCCGAGAAACTGGGGCTGTAACTAGCCGCCGTCGATCCCCGCGAGTGAGGAGGTCGGCGCAGGGGAATGCCGATGGCACGACCGGACAAGAGTGAACCCCACGCCCCGCCTTCCTCCGGCAAGGGGAGGGAAAACAGTGGCCTCTCCTTCCGTGGTCAGTCGCTGCGTCGGCTGGAGGACGAGCGTTTCCTGACCGGAGATGGCGAGTACATCGAGGACGTCACACCGCCCAACAGTGCCTGGATGCACGTCGCGCGTTCGCCGCACGCCCACGCCGTCATCGAGCGTATCGACACCACCGACGCGTGTGCCGCTCCGGGCGTGCTGGGCGTGTTCACAGCGCAAGACCTCTGCGCGCTCGGCTCGCTGCCGTGCACGGTGCAGGTGGCGAGCGTCGCGCCGATGATCGCGCCGCCACGTCATGCGTTGGCCGGCGAGCGCGTCCGCCATGTTGGCGACCCGGTCGCGTTCGTGGTCGCCGCCTCGCGTGAAGCCGCGCGCAACGCGGCGGAACTTGTCGCTATTGACTTCAACATTCTGCCTTCCGTGGTGGACGCACCCGCTGCGCTGCGCGACGGTGCGCCACAGCTTTGGGATGAGGCGCCGGGCAACCTCTCCTACCGCTTCCAGAAGGGTGACGCATCGGCAGTGGGCGCCGCCTTCTCCGCTGCGGCGCATGTTGTTGAGCTAGAGCTGATCAACAATCGCCTCGTCATCTCCGCTGTGGAGACCCGTGGCGCGATTGGCTCGTACGAAAACGGTCGCTTCCACCTGCAATTGTCCGGTGCCGGCGTGCATGCGCTGCAATCGCAGCTGGCCGGCCACGTGTTCCGCGTGCCGAGCGAGCGAATGCGGGTCTCCTGCCCCGACGTCGGAGGTGGCTTCGGTGTGAAGAACGCGCTCTATCCCGAATGGGTCATGCTGCTCTGGGCCGCACGCCGTCTCGGCCGGCCGGTGAAATGGATCGGCGAACGCACTGAAGACTTCGTAACCACTGCGCAGGGCCGCGACAACGTCATGCGCGCATGCCTCGCACTCGATGCGGATGGCCGATTCCTTGGATTGCGAGTCGAAACCATCGCCAATCTCGGCGCGTATCTGTCATCGGGTGGTCCCGGCAGTTCCACCAATGCCCCAGCCAACGCCATCGGCGGGGGCTACGACATTCCGGCGATCTTCATGGACGTGCAGGGCGTCTTTAGCAACACCGTACCGATTGATGCCTATCGCGGCGCTGGCAAGCCGGAAGTGAACTACATGATCGAGCGGCTGATCGACGCGGCGGCCCGCCAACACGGTTTCGATCGAATCGACCTCCGACGGCGCAATCTGATCCGCCGCTTTCCGTATCGCAAAGCGCTCGGCACCATCATCGATGGTGGCCGCTTCGCCGCCAATCTGGACGACGCTGTGATGGCCGCCGACCACGCCGGTTTCCCCGCGCGCCGCGTCGCCTCGCAGCAGCATGGCAAGCTGCGTGGTGTCGGCGTGACCTGCTTCATGGAAACCGCGCGCGGCGCGCCAAACGAAGGTGCCGAGCTGCGCTTCGACGAAGATGGGCATATCGCCCTGCTGGTCGGCACGCAGTCCAATGGCATGGGCCACGCCACCGCCTATGCACAGATCGCTGCGGATTTGCTCGGCCTGCCCATTGAGACCTTTCGCTATGTTCAGGCGGACACGGCACAAGTCCGCGCCGGCAACGGCCACGGCGGTGCCCGGTCGATGCACATGGGCGGCGCGGCACTGTGCAAAGCCGTCGACACGATACTTGCGAAAGGCACCGTTATCGCCGCCCGCCTGTTGCAGGCGGCAGTGCCGGAGATCGCATTCGCCAGGGGGCGCTTCGCCGTGCGCGACGAACCCGCGCGCGCGATCGATCTGTTCGCCGTGGCTCGCGCGGCACGCGATCCGGCCAACCTGCCCGAGGGCGAGACGCCCGGCCTCGATACCTATGTCTGGAATCTGCTCGACGTCATCACCTTCCCCAACGGCTGCCACATCGCCGAAGTGGAGGTCGATCCGGACACCGGTGCGGTTGCCTTGCAGCGGTACACGGCCGTTGACGATTTTGGCACGCTGATCAATCCGATGCTGACACTTGGTCAGATCCATGGCGGTGTCGCACAGGGCATCGGCCAGGCGATGCTGGAGCACACGGTCTACGATCAGGACTCCGGCCAGATGCTGAGTGGATCGTTGATGGATTACGCGCTACCGCGTGCCGCACATCTGCCTGACTTCGACATTACGCTGAGCGGCGTGCCGACCAATGCCAACCCGCTCGGCGTGAAAGGCGCCGGGCAGGCGGGTGCGATGGCGGCGCCTCAGGCGATCATTTGCGCCGTGCTGGACGCGCTGGCACCACTCGGCATCTCGCATATCGACATGCCGGCGACGCCCGAACGGGTGTGGCGAACCATTGAGGCGGCACGAATTGCCGGTCATGGCCGGGCTTGACCCGGCCATCTCCGCGCGGACCATTGCGCGCAGATGGCCCGGTCGATGCAGCCATGACGGAACCGGCCAGGAGCAAGACACATGACACGCATCGCTGCGGAAGAATATCTCGAGGCCCTCGCTGCACAGGGCATCGACCACCTGTTCTGCAATCCCGGCACCGATTTCGCACCGATCGTCGAAGCCTTCGCCCGCACCGCACGCAGCAACCGCAAGGTGCCGCGCCCGACCGTGGTGCCGCACGAGAACACCGCCGTCTCGATGGCGCACGGTTATACCATGGTCACCGGCAAGCCGCAGGCGGTGATGCTGCACACCAACGTTGGCACCGCGAACGCCATCAACATGCTGATCGACGCCAGCCGCGACCGCATCCCGCTGTTGCTGACCTCCGGTCGGACGCCATTTACCGAGTCGGGTGCGGAGGGCTCGCGCAACGCGCACATCCACTGGGCGCAGGAGATGTACGACCAGGCCGGCATGCTGCGCGAGGTCGTAAAGTGGGATTACGAAATGAAACGCGGCGACCAGGCCGCGGCGGTGGTCGACCGCGCGCTGGAAATGGCGATGACCTCGCCGAAAGGCCCGGTCTATCTCAGCCTGCCGCGCGAAGTTCTGGGCCAACAGATGGACATGCCACCGCAAAGCAATCGCGAACATCGCGCACGTCCCCGGGCACCGGTGCCGGCTGCAGCAGATATCGATCAGCTTGCTGATTGGATAGCGAGCGCTAAAGCGCCCCTGGTGGTCACCGGCGGGTTGGGACAGGATCCGCGCGATGCGGTCGTCCTGACCCGTCTCGCGGAGCGTTGGGCGCTACCGGTGGTGCCCTATAACACGCGGTATTTCGCGATCTCCGCCACCAGCTCGATGTTCCAGGGATCGATGCCTGGCACGCTCTTGAAGGATGCTGACCTTGTCGTCGTCATCGAGGCCGATGTGCCGTGGCTGCCCAGCAGGGAAAGCCCGCCCGCCCACGCAACGATTGTGCAGATCGGTGAAGACCCGCTGTTCTCGCGTTATCCGATGCGGAGTTTTCCATCCGATCTGACGATCCGCGCCGGCGTGCTATCGGTGCTGGAGGAACTGGAGAAAGCGCTCACCGACCGTAAAGGCGCCCATGTCGAGGAACGCAGGGCATGGCTGGAGAAACGTTCAGGCGAGCTCCACGCGGCCTGGCGGGCGGAAGCCGAGCAAGCCGGCCGCGGCAACAAGAACACTCTGGCTTGGCTGAACCTCTGCCTGCGCGAGGTGGTGGACCGCGACACGATCGTCATTTCCGAATACTCCTTCCGCCAGGAATACTGCCCGCTGGAGACACCGGGCAGCTTGTTCGCCGTGAGCTCCGCCGGCGGCCTCGGCTGGGGTTTCGGCGCGTCGCTCGGCGCAAAGCTCGCCTCGCCCGACAGGCTGGTGCTGTCGGTTCTTGGGGACGGTGCCTACATGTTCGCCAACCCGACCGCGTGCCACTATATCGCGCAAATGCAGCAACTGCCGGTCCTGACGATCATCTATAACAACGCCCTCTATGGTGCGGTGCGTCGTGCCACGCTCGACATGTACGGGCATGGCGTCGCTTCCGAGGGTGACGGGCGGCTTCTCGCCGATCTTCCTGCGCCGTCGTTCGAAAAGATCGTGGCGGCGCACGATGGGCACGGCGAGCGTGTCGAGAGGCCCTCCGACCTGCCCGCCGCTCTGAGGCGCGCCGCAGCGGCGGTGCGCGGCGGCCAACAGGCTCTGGTGAACGTGATCTGCCCGCCCTGATGGCCAAGTCGATGCGACGTTTGCGCACGCGCGTTCTGGTGGTCGGCGGCGGGCCGGTAGGCACCACGCTCGCCATGGACCTCGCCTGGCGCGGCATTGACGTCATGGTGCTCGAGCAACGCCGGCGGGACGAACCGCCGAGCGTGAAATGCAATCACGTGGCGGCCCGGTCGATGGAAGTCTTCCGCCGCCTCGGTGTCGCGCGGACCGTGCGCGATACGGGCCTGCCTCCGGACTATCCCAACGACGTCGCGTTCCGCACGTCCACGACCGGCATCGAATTTGGCCGCATTCCGATTCCCTGCCGCCGCGAACGCTACACGGCGACGGAGGGACCGGACACGTGGTGGCCGACACCGGAGCCGCCGCACCGCATCAATCAGATCTTTCTCGAGCCGGTGCTGGTCGACCATGCGTTGACCATGCCGCGGCTCACATTCCGTAACCGGACCAAGTTCGTCGGGTTCACGCAATCCGCCGACGGCGTCACGACGGAAGCGATCGATCTGGACGGCAACGAAACGCTTCTGATCGACAGTGACTATATGGTCGGCTGTGACGGCGGCCACTCGGAGGTCCGCCACGCGATCGGCGCGAAACTCACCGGCGATGCGGTGGTGCAGCGCACGCGCTCCACCTATTTCCGCGCTCCGTCATTGCTGGGGCGGATGCGGTCGCGGCCGTCATGGTCCAACCAGTCGCTCAATCCGCGACGCAGCGCGGGCATGTTCGCGATCGACGGCCGCGAGACCTGGTTGCTGCACTGCTATCTGCTGCCCGACGAACCGGATTTCGATGCGGTGGATCGTGACAAAACGCTGCGCACGGTACTGGGCGTCGGCGATGACTTTGCCTACGACGTCCTTGGCACGGAGGATTGGTACGGCCGCCGTCTGCTGGCCGACAAATTTCGTGACCGGCGCGTGTTCGTGTGTGGCGACGCGGCACATATCTGGGTTCCGTTCGCTGGCTACGGCATGAACGCCGGCATTGCCGATGCGATGAACCTGGGTTGGATGCTCTCTGGCGTGCTGTACGGCTGGGCTGACCCGGCGATCCTGAACGCGCACGAGCTGGAACGCTGGCCGATTACCGAGCAGGTGTCGTACTACGCGATGGATACCGCACTGCGGCTGGCGAAGCTGCGCTCCGCGGTGCCGGCGAACATCGAAGACCCGGGTCAGGAGGGCGAGGCGATCCGGGCGGAGCTCGGCCGCACGCTGGTGGCGGCGAATACGCCGCAATTCTGCTGCGGCGGGCTGAATTTCGGCTACTATTACGACCGCTCACCGATTATCGCGTATGACGGCGAAATGGCGCCACCGTACACGATGTACGATTTTACCCAGTCGACGGTTCCGGGATGCCGCGTGCCGCATCTTTGGCTCCGCGACGGGCGTTCGCTGTACGACGCACTCGACCGGTGGTTCACGCTGTTGCGGTTCGATCGATCGGCCGAGACGGCGCGGCTGGCGGAGGCTGCGACGAAAGCGGGTGTGCCTATGACGGTGCTGGATGTGGATGCGGAAGGTGCCGACACGCTCTTTCCGCACAAGCTGCTGCTGGCACGACCGGATCAGCATGTCGCGTGGCGAGGTGACAGCGTGCCGGATGACGCGATGGCACTGGTCGACAAACTAAGAGGCGCGCCACCTCCGTAGCCTCTCGTCCGTGGCCGCTGCGGGGGCGGAGAAGTTCGGCGCCACTTCGCGCATGAACAGTGTCAGGCTCTGCGTCACGTCGTCGAATGACATCGGCCCAAGCCGGAACTGCAGAATCACGCCACCGACGCCGATCTTGGCAACGTCGGCCAGCCTCTCGGCCACCGTCGCCGGCGAGCCGTAAATCAGCGAGTGGTCCACCACCATCCGTGCAGCCGGCGCGCTGCCAGGTGGCGGCATCGGTACAATCGACACGCCTTGCTCCCGATATACCTGTTCCCGCATCGCCGAACGCTGCGCGTGCATCGCCGCGAACGCCGGCAAGGCGATGCGCTCCGCTTGCGCATCAGTGTCGGCTACAAACACATTTCGCCACACCCAGCATTGATCGACGCGATCAGCGACCGCCGCGTCATCCAGCCCGATCTGGCGCAGCGTCTGCCGGTACAGCGCCATCCGCGCCCGCGTCACCTCATTCGACTGCACGTTCATCATGAACGGGCGCCCCTGGCGCGCGATCGTCAGCATGCCCTCCTCGGTCGAGGCGGATCGGATCACGTAAGGATGCGGTTGCGTGAAGGGCCGAGGACGCAGCATCGGCAGCTTCAGATGCCAGAACCGTCCATGATGCTCCAGAGGTTCACCGGACCATGCCTTGAACATGATCGCTTCGGCTTCCTCGAACCGCGCCTGAGCCTCGTTGTGATCGATGCCATAGCCTTGGTAATCGTAGATATTGTAAGCTGTTCCGCGGCCCAATCCGACAATAAGGCGCCCTTTGCTGATGTTGTCGATCAGCCCGAGCTGCTCTGCCATACGGATCGGATGGTGCAGCGACATCTGGGCCACCGCGAAGCCGATGCGTGCTCGCTCTGTCACCGTCGAGAGCGCCGCGGCGAAGCTGACCGGGTCGACATAAGCACAGATGCCGTCGAAGTGATGCTCTGCCAGCCAGATCGCGTCAAAGCCGAGCTCGTCCGACAGCTTCGCCTCGCGCAGGGTCTCGTCGATAACCCGGCCGTCACCCGCGGGATCCCGGCTTTCGGGAAACAGGAAGTTGCTGAATTTCATGGGCCAACCTTGACATTGCGAGGAGCACGTGGACGAAGCATTGTCGGTGGGGAGATTGCGTCGTTATCGCGCTACTCGCAATGACGACAGGGGCCGCCGTCCCTTTGCAAGCAATCCGGCCCGTGCTGTACCTCCTCCCACCATCCAGGAGCTGCCTCGCATGAGCTGGGAACCCTCGCGCTTCGACTTCTCGATCCCCATTCGTGTCAACCTGTCCTCCGACACGCAGACCAAGCCATCGCATGGCATGAAGCAGGCCATGATGGAAGCTGAGGTCGGGGATGAGCAAATGGGATCGGACCCGACAATCTGGGCGCTGTGCGACAGGGTGGCGGCGCTACTGGGTAAGGAGGCGGCGGTGTTCCTGCCGTCCGGTACCATGGCGAACCAGGTTGCCATTGCAACGCACTGCCGGCCCGGCGACGAGATTCTGGCGCATGAGGACTCGCACATCATCACCAGCGAGGGTGGCGCGCCGGCGGCGATTGCCGGTGTGCTGATCAAAGGACTGGCGGGCGAACGTGGCATGTTCTCGGCCGGGACGCTGGAGGAGGCGATCCGCCCGCGCTCGCGTTACTCGCCGCCGCAGAAGCTGGTCGAGGTCGAGCAAAGCGCCAACCGCGGCGGCGGGGCATGCTGGTCGGTGGAACAACTGCGCTCCGTCACCGACACAGCGCACGAACATGGGCTTGCGACGCACATGGACGGCGCGCGGCTGCTGAACGCGGCAGTGGCGCTGAAACGCCCCGCGACGGAGTTCACCAGCGGCTGCGATTCTGTGTGGTTGGATTTCAGCAAGGGTCTCGCCGCACCGATGGGCGCGGTGCTGGCCGGCTCGAAGGCATTCATCGGCGAGGCCTGGCGCTGGAAGCAGCGGGTCGGCGGCGCAATGCGCCAGGGCGGCATTGTCGCCGCAGCATGTCTCTACGCGCTCGACCACAATATCGATCGGCTGGCGGATGACCATGCCAACGCCCGCACGCTGGCGCGCGGGCTGGCGCAGATCCCCGGAATTTCTGTGGAGGAGCCGGAAACCAATTTGGTGTTTTTCGATACCGAGGGCACCGGAATGACCGCGCCGGCCCTCGCCGCGAAACTGCGCGCCCATGGCGTCTTGGTGTCGACGTCTGGCACGTACCGCGCGCGAGCCTGCCTACATCTGGATATCGCAGCCGCGCAGGTCGATGAGGCACTGTCGTTGGTTCGTCAGGCACTGAACGCCTGACTAAGGCGAGGACCTGAATTGCACCCGCTGGAGCAGCGTATCGAACTGCATAATCCATCCTTGCGTGTGTCGTGGCCACGCGGGCATGTCGTCATGCTGCGGATTGCCGGTGCGAACGAAAGCGATCCACGCACGGTGGATCGCGGTCGACAGATCATGCATGACCGCCGGATCGCCACCCGCCAGCATTGGCGCGTCGGACCATGCTTCGAGATTGCCGAAGGTGAACGGCACATCAATGCAATGACACGCCTTGAACGGTGAATTCGGCGGCGCCCAGTTGAACTGATACGCGAAAACATTGCTGCCACGGTCTGCAATCTGCCGTGCGAGGCGCAGCGCGGGTATTCGGAACACGACTTCGGTGGTTATGTCTGCGAGCAGATCCCGCGGTGTCGCACCGGGGCGCCGGCGCCGATGCTGCGCAATCGTATCCGTTCCGAATGGTCCTGTCAGCGCCGATTCGGGAACAGTCAGGTCGGGCGCGAAGAACGCGTGCCCTTCCTCGCGGGTCGCGCCGATCAGCACGTCGGTCCCGCCGACAGAGGTCGCAATCACGTCGATCAACTCAGCAGAGGTCAACCGTTGCGGTAATACCGGGCCGAACGGCGGATCGGTGCTGCCGAACCGTGCGCTTGTGCGCGCGTATTCTGCCTGTGCCTCGACCAGTCGTTGAGCCGGTACCGCGCGCAGGTCGCCCGCGATATTCGCCGCGTCTGGATCGAGACCCAGCCCGCGAATGAAAGTCTCTGCACGCGACGCGGCTTGTGCTGCGTTTCGTGGCGGTCGACCGAAGCCACCGCTTTGCATGATCGCGCGTTGGAACAGGTGGCGGACATCGGCCATGGTCAGCATGAGTCCGACTGCAGAGGCGCCGGCGGACTGACCGGCCAATGTGATGCGTGACGCGTCTCCGCCAAAACCGCTGACATGCTCTTTGATCCAGCGGAGCGCCGCGATCTGGTCGAGCGTCCCGAGATTTCCGTTGCTCACCGCGGGGTGGAGCAGATAGCCAAGTGCGCCGAGGCGGTAATTCACACCGACCACGACGATGTCGCCTTCGCGTGCGAGACGCGCGCCATTATACCAGTCAAGCGAGCCGGCGCCGGTCAGCCAGGCACCGCCATGCAGCCACACGAGCACCGGGCGGCGCGCATGGTCGGCGCGGGGCGTCCAGATCGTCAGCGTCAGACAGTCCTCGTCCTGGGGACGTTCAAATCCCCCCATCGCGGCGCGCAAGCGCGACTGAGCCTGCGGCGCGATCGGCCCATGGCGCGTCGCGTCGCGCAGGCCGCGCCATGCCGCGGCCGGCTCAGGCGGCATGAACCGCAGCGGGCCCACCGGCGGTGCGGCATAGGGCACGCCGCGAAACACCGTGATGCCATGTTCCTCGGCGCCCCCCAGATCGCCGAGCGCTGTCGAGGCAACGCTCATCGCAAAAATTCCCGTGTGTGCTGGAGGAAGAAATCGAGCTGGTCGTGCTGTACCCAGTGTCCTGCACCCGGCACACCGAGCACCCGTGCGTTCTGGAAATAGGCCATCCGCCCGTCGGTCGACGGATCTGTCGCCCAGCTTTCGTTGCCGTACACCAGCAGGACCGGACACGTGATGCGCGTCCACAATTCGGCGATCGCATCGCGCGTCATGTCATAGGGTGGCCAGACCGCGACGTAGTGATCGAATTTCCAACTGTAAGTGCCATCCTCGTTGCGGTTGACAGCATGTTGGGTCAGGTGCCGCACCTGATCGGGACGCAGGTGCTTGTTGGCCTCCTGCATGCGCGCAAGCGCGCGGTCGAATGTCGCATAACGCCGCGGCTGGCGGGCGGAATAGGCGCGGGTCTGATCGATCCAGGCGCGCATGCGCTCGGCGATCGACTTGCGCGGTTCGCCGCCCGGTGAACGTGGCGCGGGACCCAGGCCCTCGATCGCCACCAGCCGATTCACGTTCTCCGGATAGATGCCGGCATAGCGCAGCGCGATGTTGCCGCCGAGCGAATGCGCGACGATCGACACCGGCCCCGCCGCAAGCTGATGCACAAGCTGCGCGAGATCGTAAATATAGTTCGCCATCGTGTAGTGGCCCGACGCAGACCAGGCGGAATCGCCGTGTCCGCGCAGGTCGGGTGCAATGATGTGGTATTCGTCACGCAGCGTCGCGGCGACCCAGTCCCAGTTGCGGCAATGGTCACGTCCGCCGTGCAGCAGGATCAGTGGTGGCGCGCCTTCATTGCCCCAGTCCACGTAATGCAGGCGAAGGCGCTGCGAGAAATAGACGTGCGAGGTCGGCCCCGCGGCGCTCAGATCGGCGGGTGGTGCTTGTGCCATGACGTCGCTCGTTCATAGGCCGCGGCGACGCGCAGTACGGTTGCCTCAGCGAAATACCGCCCGACGAACTGCACTGACACGGGCAGACCGCTCGTCGCCAGCCCCGCCATCATCGCCAGGGCCGGGTGGCCGGTGACGTTGAACGGTGTGCGCGCCTGGCGGGGATAGGTGCGCGCGGTTTCCTCCGCATCGTCGATGCGGCTCGCGGGATCCATCGAGCTGGCACACAGCAACACATCCACATCGTGCAGCACGTCGTCGACCGCGGCGATCATCTGTGCGCGACGGCGCTGAGCGCCGACATAGTCACCGGCCGTCATGAACGCGCCCGGCAGCAGCCGGCGGCGGGCGAGCTTGCCGTAGTCGCCAGGACGCGTGCGCAGCCAGGGAGCGTGGATCGACCAAGCCTCGCTGCAGAGGATGATGCGGTTGAGGCCGGCAAACTCGTTGAGGCTCGGCAGTGTGACCGTACGCACCTCGGCACCGGCGTCCTGCAGGACGCGCCCGACGTCTTCGAGCGCGGCGGTCACGTCCGGATGCGCCGGGATATCGGTCTCGTGGAATTGCCGCACGAAGCCAACGCGCAGGCCGCGCGCCCCACGATCCAGCATGCGCGCGTAATAGCGGGCGGTGGTGGCGGCGCTGCCCGGATCGGCGGGATCGTGTCCGGCCATCGCATCGAGCATCAGCGCGGTATCGGCGACGGTGCGCGTTAGCGGGCCGACGTGATCGAGGGTAAACGACAAGGGGAACACGCCGCGGCGCGAAACCAGGCCATAGGTAGGCTTCAACCCGACAATGCCACAGCAGCTGGCGGGATTGCGCACCGATCCGCCGGTATCCGAACCAAGTGCCGCGGGGAACAAGCCGGCAGCGACGCCGGAACCGGAGCCTGACGAGGAGCCGCCCGGATGATGGTCGGGATTCCACGGATTGCGTGCGGGCGGGAAGGGAAGATCAAAGCTAGGTCCGCCGATGGCGAACTCATGCGTCGAGAGCTTGCCGAGGATGTTGGCGCCCGATTCGCGGAGCCTGGCGATCACCGCGGCATCGTGCGGCGCTCGGTTGTCGAGCAGGATCTTCGAGTGGCAGGTGGTGGGCAGACCGGCGACGTCGATAATATCCTTCACGCCGATAGGGATGCCGTGCAGCGGGCCGCGGATCCGGTTGGCAGAGATTTCCTTCTCCGCCAGGCGGGCGGCGTCCATCGCGGCGTCGGCGTCGAGGCGGATGAAGGCGTGCAGCGTGGGGTCGAGCTTCTCGATGCGTTGCAGCAGCGCGGTCAGGTACTCAACGGGCGAGAGCGAGCGCGACGCGAACGCCCGGGACGTCTCGGACAGCGTCAGCCAATGGGGCTCGGTCACAGGTCGGCGCCCACACGCATCGGCGGCCAGGGTTCAGCCGCGGGATCCTGCGGGAATTGGACGACGTCGGCGTTGGTCGTCGCCTGCGCCGCAGCGGCGGCGACGTCGTCGGGGAAATCGGCGAGCGCTTTGTCGAGGCCAGCAGCGCGCGCGAGGGCGGCGAGAAGTTGCTCATCCATCCGTGCTGTTTCTCCTGGGTGACGAGCGGAGCCGATGATGCGACGTTATGGACCAGAGCGGAAGTACCACCCGTTGTAGCCGTAGGTGACCTGGCCATCCACGCTGCGAGGTACAACGACGCCGTGCGCACCGGCGGCGCGAGGATCGCTGGGTCAGACCATGTTGAAATGCAATGGCGCCTATCCCCTCGCTTTCACAAACGGATTGCGCAGCACACCGATCCCCGTCAGCTCCACGTCCACCACGTCTCCGTCCGTCAAATCCGGTGACGTACCGTCGGTACCCATCCAGATGACATCGCCCGGATAGAGCGTCAGGTATTTTGTCATCTGCGAAATATAGTGTGGGATGCTGAAAATCATGTCATTGGTCTTGAACCGGATGCTCTCGGCGCCATTCACCCGCACAATCGTCTCCATCGCGTCGAGGTCGACGTCCGTCTCGATCCACGGCCCCATCGGCTTGAACGTATCAGCATTCTTGCCGCGCCAGAAGGTCCGGTCGCCGCGTTGCCACGTGCGCTCGCTCACGTCGTTGCCAATCGTGTAGCCGAACACACAGGACATCGCATCAGATTCCGAGAGATGCTTGACCTGCCGGCCGATCACGACCACCAGTTCGCCTTCATAGTTCACCTTCTCGGTCGCGTCCGCCGGGATCACCACGTTCTGTCCGTGCGCAACGAGCGCGTTGTTGGCGCGGTAGCCGATATCGGCTTTTTCCGGGAACACGGGCTCGACGCCGCGCTTCGCCGCCATTTCGCGGATGTGCTTGGCATAGTTGATGCCGGCGCAATAGAAGGTGCGTGGAATCACCGGAACTTCGAGCGTCACGTCGGCGAGGCGGTGCTGTTGCCCGGTCGGTGCGTGTGTGCCCCAGGGTTCGCCGCTGATCTCGGTGACCGTGTCGCCGTTCAGCGAACCGTAAGCGGTGCGACCGGCAGTCGAGAAACGAATCCAGCGCATCGTTCAGGCCTCCGCTGTGGCGGGTTGAAGAGCGGGACGCAGGAAAACCGGATCGAACACTTTCGTTGCCATCACCTGGCAGCGACGGATCAGGCGTATCTCATCGGGGCCGTAATCGGCGATGGCGCGATGGATAGTGCCGAGATGGTCCCAGATCAGCAGATCATTCTCGGTCCATTCGTGCATGTAGCGGAAACGCGGCTGAAGCTGAAAATCGAACAGATAAGCCAGCATGTCATCGCTTTCGGATTGCGGAAGTCCGTTGATGCGCACCGTGTAGCCGGGATTGGCGTACAGCACCTTGCGCCCGGTGATGGGATGCGTCAGGAACACGGGATGCACGACCGGCGGCCGTCGCCTGCGTTGTTCATCGGTCAGTGGTGGGCGAGTGCTGGCGTGATTCTGGCGCATGTTCTCCCAGAATTTCTCAAAATCGTGCACCGCAGTGCTGCCGTCGAGGCGCCGCTTCACCTCGGCGGGCAGCGCATCATAGACCGCGTGCATGTTGGAGAACTCCGTGCCACCGAGCGGTGTTCCGTTGCGGCGGGGGATACGGATGCCGTACAGCACATTCACGAAGCCCATCACGTCGCGATAGGACATATCCGTGTGCCAATCCTGCCCGGCGTCGGGGCTGCCAACGAATTTGCCGTCCTGCTTCAGGTTAGAGAGGATGCCGACATTCGGATGCTCCCGCTTGTCGAAATCGGGGCGTCTGCTGATCGACCCCTGAATCTCGCCGAACAATTCGGAAAAACGCTGCACGTCGCCGACGCTGAGGCGCTGGTCAGGAAAACGCAGCACACCGTGGCGACCGAGCGCGAGCAGGATGCGGTTGAAGTCCGGCGTGGCGACGGGCTGGGCAAGATCGATGCCTCGCAAGGTTGCCCCGAGCACCGCGCCAGTCGGTTCGATCGTCAGCATGGCGTTGTCCTCCAGATTGCAAGGATCGCAGGCGACGAAGCAACCGGTCACGGTGAGATGGTACGACCGAGATTGCTTCGGCCCCGCGGGCCTCACGAGAGACGATACGTTAAGCGCCGACCAGACCGCGCGCAAACTCCCCCGCGTCGAACGGTCGCAGATCGCCGGCTTGCTCGCCGACGCCGACCGCGTGCACCGGCAGCTGAAACGTCTCCGCCAGTGCGACGACGATGCCACCGCGCGCGCTGCCGTCGAGCTTGGTGACGATCAGCCCGGTCACATCCACCATTTCCTTGAACACACGCACCTGCTGGATCGCATTCTGACCGGTGGTCGCATCCAGCACCAAGAAGACGGAATGGGGTGCCGTCTCGTCCTGCTTGCGGAGCACGCGGATGATCTTGCGCAGCTCCTCCATCAGCGCGGCCTTGTTGTGCAGCCGCCCGGCCGTGTCGATCAGCAGCACGTCCGCGCCGTCTGCCTTGGCGCGGGTCAAGGCGTCGAACGCGAGACCGGCAGGATCGGCGGCGGCCCCACCCGCCACCACGGGCGCGCCCACACGATCTCCCCAGATCTGCAATTGCTCAACGGCCGCAGCGCGGAACGTATCTCCAGCGACCAGCACGGCACGCTTGCCTTGCTCTTTGTATTGCAGTGCGAGCTTGCCGATGGTCGTGGTCTTGCCGGTGCCGTTGACCCCGACCACCAGGACGACGTGCGGCTTCTTCGCCGGGTCGGGCACGAAGGGCCGCGCAACGGGGCCGAGGATCGCAGCTATTTCCTCGGCCAGCGCCTGTTTGATTTCTTCGTCGGTCACTTCCTTGCCGAAGCGGGTGCGGCGGAATGCGGCGATGATCCGCGCCGCTACTTCGGTGCCGAGGTCGGCGGAAATCAGCAGGTCTTCCAGCTCCTCCAGTGCTTCGTCGTCGAGCCGGCGCTTCTGGAAGACGGCTGTAATGCTGTCGCTGATTTTCTGGGTTGATCGCGACAGGCCTTCCTTGAGGCGCGAGAAGATGCCGAGCGCCATCGTCAGTTTGCCGGATCGCGCCCGCGAAGCGGCAGATGCCGGCGTGCAGCAGCGGACGTGGCCCCGACGGCCTGGATGGCTCGGGCGTTTCGCCCCCCACCCTCGACGCCCCGGGTCTCGACCGCTCCCGTGTCGCGGGCGATCCGCACCACCAGTCCGTCCGCCGTCGCCTGCGTGACAAATCCCTCGACTAACCGGGCCGGCTCGGCGCGCGCATCCAATTTCACCGGGGCAAAGTGTTCAGTATGTCCCGCATCGCCACTCTCCGTCAGCACCGATACCGACCGCCCGATCATGCCGGTGAAGAAGCGCGCTGACACATCGCGCCCCGCAGCTCGCAGCCGCGCCGCCCGTTCCCGGCGCAGCGCGACCGGCACGGCCGGCATGCGCGCGGCCGGCGTGCCAGGGCGTTCGCTGTAGGGAAACACGTGCAGAAACGGCAATTCAGCGGCCGCGACGAAATCCAGCGTCTCGCGGAACAAGGCCTCGGTCTCGGTCGGAAAACCGGCGATCAGGTCGGCGCCCAATGCGATCCCCGGCCGCAGGTCCCGCGCCTGCTCCAGCACCCGCCACGCATCCGCAACACTGTGCCGCCGCTTCATCCGCTTCAACACGAGATCGCTGCCGGCCTGCAGTGACAGATGCAGATGCGGCATCAGGCGCGGCTCCTCGGCGAGCAGGCACCACAGATCGTCGTCGATCGCCGCCGGGTCCAGCGAGGATAGCCTGAGCCGCGTGAGTTCCGGCACCAGAGCCAACAGCCGGCGCACCAACTGCCCAAGTCGCGGCGTACCCGGCAGATCCGGTCCGTAGGACGCGATATCGACGCCGGTCAGCACCACTTCCTGATAACCGGCCTCCACCAACGCACGGACCTGTGCCACCACAGCGCCCACTGGCACGCTGCGCGATGGACCGCGGCCGAAAGGAATGATGCAGAACGTACAGCGATGATCGCACCCCTGCTGCACCTGCACGAAAGCGCGCGCGCGGCCGGCGAATTCGGTCACCAGATGCGCCGCGGTTTCGCGGGCCGTCATGATGTCGGACACCGCACCGGGTGCGTCCGCTGCCCAGCTTGCTGCCTGCAGCTTCTCCTGATTGCCGAGCACGCGGTCGACACCAGGCAGCTTCGCCCATGCCGCCGGGTCGATCTGCACCGCACAGCCGGTGACGACGATGTGTGCGCCAGGGTGCTCGCGTGCGGCGCGGCGGATCGCCTGACGCGCCTGCCGCTCGGCCTCGGTGGTCACGGCGCAGGTGTTGACGATGATTGTATTGCCGAGCGCGGTGGTGTGGCGGCGCATCACTTCTGATTCAAATGCGTTCAGGCGGCAGCCGAACGTGAGGATTTCCGCGCTCATGCCGGATAGGCCTCGAGTTCGATTTCACCCGTGAAGGACGTTGCGATCGGCCCGGTCATCAGAACGTGGCCATCGTCACGCCATTCGATCACAAGCTCGCCGCCGTCCACGATCACGCTGGCGTGCCGGCCGGTCAGGCCGCGGCGATGCGCGTTCACCAGCGCCGCACAGGCGCCGGAACCGCAGGCGAGTGTCAGGCCGGCCCCACGTTCCCAGACACGCAGACGGATCCGGTCCGGCGCAAGCACCTCCGCAAAGCCGACATTCGCGCGTTCGGGGAACAGCGGGTCGTGTTCGAGCGACGGGCCGAGTTCAGGGAGGGGCAATTTGGTCACGTCAGGGACGAAGAACGTCACATGCGGATTACCCATGCTGAGCGCTGCCGCGTCGCTCAACGGCCCGCGCACCAGATCGACATGCAGCGTATCCATCGCTCGTGCCAGCGGCACGTCCGACCAGCAGAGCCGCGCTGGTCCCATATCGACGCGCACGCTGCCGTCACCCAGGACGTCGGCCGGCAGATTACCGGAAATGGTGCGGATGACCTGATGCGGTCGCCCGGTTTCCGCCGCCAGCAAAGACGCGACGCACCGCGTGGCGTTGCCGCAGGCGCCGGCCTCGGATCCATCCGGATTGCGGATGCGCATGAAAGCGTCGGCATTGGAACCGGCCGGCGGCCGCTCGATCATAATGAACTGGTCACAACCGATGCCAGTGCGGCGGTTCGTCAGGGCAGCCGCCTGCGCTGCCGTGACGCCGAGCGCGCCCCCGCGCTCGTCGAATATGACGAAATCGTTGCCACAGCCGTGCATCTTCCGGAAGGACGCGCGCATGAGGCGCATATAGAGCCGCTCGGACGCCAGCGCTATCGGGGGAGGTTCGCTCTGGGTCACGCGGTCCCGTGCCCGGGCGGAGCAGCCCACAGCGCGGTGAGGGCTGAGAGGGCGGCCAGGACCGCGAAGCTCTCCAACGACCGCACATAACTGCCGGTGTGATCGCGCAACGCGCCGGACAGCACCGGTCCGTACGCCTGACCGAGCACCTGCACCGAAAGTGCGATGCCGCGGATTGCGCCGTAGCTTCTGCGACCAAAATAGTCGGCCCAGGCGATGGGCATCAGCGTCATCAGCCCGCCGACGCCCGCCCCGAAGATCGCGGCCGCGAGATAGCCATCAGCCGGCGTGGCAACCCGCAGCATCGCCAGCATCGCCGCGCATTCCAGCGCTCCCGCCAGCGATAGCAGGTAGCGCATCGGTATGGCACGCGCGATGGTGCCGAAGGCGAGGGATGAGACCCCCGACAGGAACGAAAATGTGCTGACGATCGTCGCGGCAGTCGTGGAATGGATGCCGCGTTCGATCAGGTACGGCGCCTGATGCAGACTGGCACCGGCTTGCACCGGGAATGCGAACAGCGTGAACGAGCACAGCAGCCAGAAGGCTGGCGTGCGCATGGCCTGCCCTCGGGTGAAGCTTGGCTCCACCAGAGGCGGCACCGCGGCCGCGGCTGGTGTGGCGCGGATGTGGCCGGTGTCCGGCCGTAGGCCCAGGTCCTCGGGTCGGCGCACCATAAACAGCCAGTTGGGAACGAAGCCTACCGTCAGCACAGCAGCACCGACCGCAAGCCATCCGGCCCGCCAGCCGCCGTGCAGGATGCCAAGCTCGGCGATGATCGGCAGCACGACGAGGCCCGCCATCTGCGTCAATGTGGCGACGGCGGTGACCAAGGGCCGGCGCGTTATGAACCAGTTGTTGATGGCGCCGTAGATGCCGAGATCGAACGGCGCGGCGAAGTTCATGCGCGCGACGCAGAAAAGCAGGTAGAACATCAGCAGGGAATTGGTCAGCGAGAGCAGCATCGCTGCGCTGCCGGTGGTGAGCACGGCTGCGCACAGCATGAAGCGCGCGCCTCGCCGGTCCAGCACGCGGCCATGGAGCGGCGCGGATAGGGCCGCGAGAACGCCGCCCAGCGACACGGCGCCCGACAGCGCGGTGCGCGTCCAGCCAAACTGCCGGGTCATCGGCTCGACAAAGATCGATAACGTGGTGACTGCGCCGCCCTGGCGTGAAAAACCGGCGCAGCAGGTGCAGGCGAGGATCACCCAGCCGTAGTAGAACGGCAGGCGGCGGGAGAGCATGCGGGGTAGCAACCCAGCCCCCGGGGCGCCGCTCATGGCGGACGATATCGCGGTCCCGGGGTATTCAGACGACGCCCGCCGCGCGCAGTTTCGCGACCGCCTCGGCCGAAACGCCGCAGAGTTGCCCGAGCAGTTCTGCTGTGTGTTCGCCAAGCAAGGGTGGCCGCTGCACCACCGCGGGCGAATCCGACAGCTTGATCGGGCAGCCGGCTGTTTTATACGTACCTCGTGTCGGGTACTCGACATCGACGATCATCTCGCGCGCATGCAGGTGCGGATCGGCCAACACCTCGCCGGTGTCCTGGCAGGCGCCGCTCGGCACGCCGGCTTCGCCGAGAATGCGCATCACATCGTGCTTGCTGCGCTGGCTCGTCCACGCGGCGATGATCGCGTTGAGCGCCTCGCGATTTTCCCAGCGACCGTCCGGGGTGTTGAAGCGCGGATCATCCGCAAGCTCCGGCTGGCGGATGGCGTTGACGAACGGCTTCCACATCTGCGGCTGGGCGAAGATGTAGACATAATCATTCGGACCGCCGGGTGCGCACGGATAGGTGGTTCCCGGCACCGCGCGGCCCAGCTGGTTGCCGGTCCGTGGCAACGGCCGGCCGTTGCGCTGATGATCGCGCAGGCTGACGCGGATCAGATTGACGACCGAATCCTGCATCGACACTTCGACGTGCTGGCCGATGCCCGTGGCGTGGCGCTGCTGCAGTGCCGCCAGGATGCCGATCGCCATATGCATTCCGGTGCCGGAATCGCCAATCGCCGGCCAGACATATGTCGGCGGATTCTCCGGGAAGCCGGTCACGCACATCGCGCCGCCCATCGCCTGCGCGATCGGTTCGAAACTCTTGAAGCCAGCGTACGGGCCGTAGGTGCCGAAGCCCTTGATGGTCGCGTAGATCAGCCGCCGGTTGATCTCCCGTAACGCGCTGTAGCCGAGACCGAGCCGGTCCAGCGCGCCGGGGCCGAAATTCTCCAGCAGCACGTCGGACTGCGCAATGACCTTGCGGAACAGATCCTTGCCTTCGTCGGTCTTGAGATTGAGCGTCAGGCTCCTCTTGTTGGCGTTGAGGATGAGAAAGAACAAGCTGTCGCTGTCCGGCTTGTCGCGCATATTGGTGCGGGCGACGTCACCGCCTTTGGGTTCCTCCAGCTTGATCACGTCGGCGCCGAGGAACGCGAGAATCTGCGCACAGGCGGGCCCCGCCTGGTTGTGGGTCATGTCGATGACGCGGATACCGTTCAGAGCCTGGCTCATACGCATTCCTCCGGAGATGTGACACGGATGATGGGCGCGATCCGCATGCCGCGCCAGCGTCGGCCCGTCGATTGACCCGCCCTGTACCGGGCGGTACGGTCGCGGACCACCAGGTAATCGGAGGACCGGCCATGAAAGTTGGAATGGCACTGAACATGTTGTCGCAGTCGGGACGTTCCGACGTCTCCGTGGTCAGCGAGCACATGGCCATGGGCGACCTCGTCGAACCGCTTGGCTTCGATTCCCTGTTCGCGCTCGAGCACCATTTCACGGGTTATGCGATGTCACCGGCGCCGTTGCAGTTGCTCGCATACTACGCGGGACGCACCAGGCGCATTCAGCTCGGCACGGCCGTGATCGTCCTCCCCTGGCATGATCCCGTGCGTGTCGCGGAACAGATCGCCTTGCTCGACATCATGTGCGGCGGCCGTTGCCTCTTCGGCTTCGGGCGAGGAGCCGCCAGCGTCGAATACGAAGGGTTCCGCATCCCCATGGGCGAGGCGCGCGGACGCTTCATCGAATCTGCACGCATCATCCAGCAGGCACTGACCCAGGAAACGTTCGAATTCAGTGGCGAATTTTACCAAATCCCACGCACGGCCATCCGGCCGCGGCCGATCTCGCATCCTGAGAAGCGGTTTTATGGCACCGCGGTCAGCCCGGAATCCGTCGACGTCATGGCAGAGCTTGGATTCTCCATGCTCGTGATCATGCAGAACGAATGGCCAAAGGCCGCGCAGGACATCCACCGTTTCCGCGCCACAGCCACCCGCGCCGGCTTTGCACCACGCCCGCCGATGATCCTGACCAATGTGTCCTGCTGCGAGTCGCGTGAGGAAGCGCATGAAAAAGCGATTGAATGGCTGGGCAGGAAGTGGGATTCCGTCGACACACACTATCGCTTCTCTGACGGTCATCTGACTCAGGTGAAGGGCTACGAATCCTACGAAAAGGTTGGGGTCACTTATGCAAAGATGAAAGAGTCGTCGCGCCGTGCCAAAGCCACCGACTTCTATGTCAGCATCCAGGTCGTCGGCACACCCGATGACTGCGTGGAGAAGATCGCTGAGTTGCAGA
>JASHQG010000604.1 GCA_030037665.1 Acetobacteraceae bacterium | reverse complement strand
TCACCGACCACGCCGAGATGCCACACCGCTTGATCGTAGAGTCTCTCAGATCAGAGTGGTTGATCCCCACCATCCGCTGCACGGCGGGTGCTATCAGGTCTGCGACGGGCACTCGGGGCGAGGGCCTGGCCTGATCGTCATCCAACTGCCGGACGGCCGCGAACGGTCGATTCCGAGCTCGGCTACGGCGGATGCATCGGCGACCCAGGATGAAGCGGCCACGACGAGTCGCGATGCACACATTTCGGTGCGCACACTTCTGCCTTTGGCGAATCACGTGCGCGCTGTACTCGCCGCCAGACATGCGGAGCTCGAAAGCGACGGCGGAGGAGACTTCGGGGATCCGAGGCCGGGGCATAGCGCCGGCACCGCTCGTACCGCCACGCCTGTGGCTCCAGCTCCCGGCCGAGACGCAGCGCCAGCTGGCGCAGCTCGTAGGTCAGCTCGTGCAGCGTCTGCGACTCGAGTCCGTCCAACCCGACGAGGTGGATCATGCTGAACGCGACGTTGTTGAGCGATGACCGAATTACTACCTCACACCTTGCGAAGCTCGCCTTCGTGTATATCCGGCAGTCATCGCCCGGTCAGGTACGTCACCATCAGGAGAGCACCGAGCTGCAATATCGTCTGGTCGAGCGTGCGACCGCGTTCGGTTGGCCGCGTGAGCGGGTTCACGTCATCGACGACGATCTCGGCAGGTCCGCGAAGGCCGACAGCGCTCGACAAGGCTTTCAAACACTGATCGCCGAGGTGGGGCTCGGTAAAGCCGGTCTGGTGATGAGTCTGGATGCGTCGCGTCTGGCGCGCAACAACCGTGATTGGCATCAGCTTCTTGAGTTGTGCTCGCTGTTCGCCGTTCTGATCGCCGACACTGAACGGTTGTATGATCCCCGAGATTATCATGACCGGCTTTTGTTGGGCTTGTCGGGGATCATGAGTGAAGCAGAGCTGCACCAGATCAAGATTCGCCTGCATCAGGGAGAGCTGCAGAAGGCGCAGCGTGGTGAGCTGCGGATGCCGCTGCCTGCGGGATTGATTCACAACCGGGACGGTAGTGTTACGTTCAATCCGGATGAAGAGGTTCAGGAGCGGCTGCGACTGGTCTTTACTAAATTCCAGGAGCTGAAGACCTGCAAAGCTGTGACACGGTATTTCCGCCGTAGCAACTTGTTAGTTCCTGTCCGGCCGCTGCATGGTCCGGCGCCACATGATATAATCTGGCGCGCGCCGACGAGTTCTCGTGTAGTCCAGATCCTGAAGAACCCGACTTATGCCGGCGCCTACGTGTATGGCCGGCGACGCGCAGACCCACTCCGGAGACAACCTGGTGGGCGGGTTGGGACGGTAGCGGTTGCACCCGAAGACTGGCCGGTGTGTCTTAAAGATGCGCATCCGGCTTATGTCGATTGGGACGAGTTCATGGCGAACCGCAGGCAGTTGCTCAACAATGTTGCTTACTACGACGCACACCATACTGGCGCACCACGCAAGGGTAGTGCCCTGCTGCAGGGAATCGTCAGCTGTGGGCGATGTGCCCGCCGCATGACCCTGCGATACTCCGGTCCGAGTGGCGATTATCCGGTTTACACTTGCGTTGCCGACAAGCAATTAAACGGCCACCCCAACTGTCAGGAGGTGCGAGCTCTCGCTGTCGATGCAGAGGTGGAGCGGCTGATTCTGCAAGCGCTAAGCCCAGACCGGATACCGATCGCTGTTGCGGCGTTAGGTGAAATTGAGAAGGCAGCCGGCACCATGGAGCGGCAATGGTCACTCAAGCGAGAGCGGGTGCGCTACGATGCGGAACGCGCCCGCCGACAGTACGATGCTGTTGAGCCCGAGAACCGTCTGGTAGCTCGCTCGCTGGAACGGGTCTGGGAAGAGCGGCTGCGTCGTGCCGAGCAGGTTGAACAGGAATATGCTGCGTGGCGTCGCGAGCAAACCGCCATGATCACCGACGACGACCGACAGGAGATACTGGCGCTTGGTGAGGATCTGCTGCGGCTCTGGAATGCTGGAACGACCATGTCTGTTGATCGCAAACAGATCGTCAGACTAGTCATCAAAGACGTCATATTGGATCAGAAGCGTCGACCCGGCTACGTGTGGGTCAGGGTTGTCTGGCAAACCGGTTCAACAAGCGAGCATTGGTTCCAGCGAAGTGTGAATGCCTATGGCCAACATGCCGATCATGACCGGTTGCGACAGCGGGTCGTTGAATTGAGCAGTCAACAAAAGATGGATGGCGAGATCGCAGCAACTCTCAACAAGGAACAGTTCCGTACAGCACATGGACCGCCGTTCAGCGGAAAGATGGTTCATCTTCTGAGGAAGCGATGGGAGATTCCGACGGTCAAGATCAATGGCTCGGAATCGAATCCACCCAGATGGCCCGACGGAAGCTACTCGGTACAGGGAGCCGCTGAACTTCTGGGCATCACGCCGCAAACCATATTCGATTGGCTCGGTAAAGGCTGGATCGCCGGCCGGCAGCTTGCCAAGGGTATGCCTTGGCAAATCGATCTGTCACCTGAACAGGCCAAGACTCTCAGAGCTCGCGTTCGACGTACCACCCGATTCGCCGGAGGGGCATCATGAAATCGTCGAGTCTGCGATCTGCTCGTGCCACCGGTCAACCGGTATCTGCGTCGCCAGCAGCGTGCTGCCGCGTTGATGGCGGTCGTCGATCACCTCCATCAGATCGCGCCGCTGATCGG
>JASHQG010000603.1 GCA_030037665.1 Acetobacteraceae bacterium | reverse complement strand
CACCGCGGTTATCCGGTGTCGTGCTGCCGTTAAATGGGGTCTGGCGGGATTTGAGTGCAGGTTGGACTGTGGCGAGTTCGATCGAAGAACCGAAATGCCGAGAAAGTCACTGGTGCCGGAAACGGACGGACGGCTTGCGTGTTGAAGTCATTCGGTGGGCTGGTCATCCAGGTCGAGCCTCGTGATCCTCCGCAATGTCCCCGCTGTGGAGCGATATCGACTTCTCGGCACAGTGCCTACGTCCGGACCCTCCGCGATCTTCCGATCCAGGGTGATGCCGTCACGTTGACGGTGCATGCAGGTCGATGGCGGTGTCGTTCGTCTTCTTGTGTGCAGAGCACCTTTGTCGCTCCGCTGACAGCGTTGGCAGATGCTCGGCAGCGTCGGACCCGCCGGCTCGATAACGTGGCTCTCCTCATTGGTCATGCCATGGGCGGCAGACCCGCGGAACGGCTCGCGCGCCGGCTCGGCATGCCAGTGAGCCGGGACGTGCGACTGACGAATTTGAGGCGGGCAGTGCCGTGGAATGCGGAGAGCAGACCAACGCGTGTCATTGGCATCGACGAATGGAGCCGCCGGAAGGGTTCCGATTTTGGATCGATCATCGTGGATCTCGAGCGTCGGCAGGTGATCGACGTTCTATCTGATCGCGCCGCATCGAGTGTAGAAGCCTGGATGCGAAATCACCCGGACATCGAGCGCGTCGTGCGCGACCGCGACGGCCTATATGCCGAAGGCGCCACCAAAGGAGCACCTGAGGCGAAGCAGGTGGCGGACCGCTTCCATCTGCTTCAGAACCTCCGCAAGACGATCGAGGCTGAATTGGCGGGAATCCGGGCGCCGACCGACGCTGTCGGCAGGCCACCGTCCCACATAATCGGGCCTGGCGCGAACGGCGGTTCACGCACGCGTATGGCAGGGAGAGACATGCGCGAGTTGATGTTCAATCGGGTTCGCTCGCTTCACGAAGCCGGCGAGAGCGCCGAGGCCATCCGACTAGCCACCGGGCTCGGGCACCGAACTGTGCGCAGGTGGGTTCGCCTGAAGAGCCTACCAGCGCGACAGCGGATGGCGCCGAAGACGACCACGCCATCGGCGTTCGAGGCCTATCTCCGCCGACGATGGACCGACGGATGCACCCACGTTCGTACCCTTCTGGCGGAAGTTCGCGAACTTGGCTTCACAGGCTTGTGTGGACGGCCCCCTCGGTTCAAGAGCCGTGACGAGAAAACTGACGTGCGGATCGACTGCGTGCATGTGTCCGGCCTGTTCGCGCGGCACGATGACCGCTGGCCCAGATGGGTTCCGCGATCCAGTCCCAAACAGACTCAAGGCCTCGAAGGCCTTCCTGTGGAACGGGTTTTCTGGATCCTCGGTTCGTCCGATCGTCATCTCGTTGAGCTCTCTCACCCGGCAGCCACGCGCCGCTCAGTAGGCGGCTCGGCGCGTCGCATCGTGACCCAGGCCGAGGCATGGGTCATTCGGTCGCCTGGTCACGGTCGAAGCCGTGCGGCAATGCAGGATCGCTGGTGCCACCACGCGCTCGAGGTCGCGGACTGGCGGTGACAGATCGGACGCCGTGGCACCGGTCGTGGATCTGTCGGCGATGAACTGGCAAGGCATGTGTTTTTTCCTGGAGTTTTAAACATCTGAATTTCCAGCTACGCCTTGGCGAGGGCGATGCTGGCGTCGCGCCGATATGTCTCACCGCTCTTCATGAGTGCCCAGGCGATGCGGGCCATCTTGTTGGCGAGTGCTACGGCGACGAGCTTGCGCGGCCTGCGGGCCAGCAGAGTGCGCAGCCACTCGGTCATCTGCCGGCTGCCCGGTTTGGTGGCTGCCTGGATCACCGCGGTGGCGCCGGCGATGAGCAGAGCGCGCAGTCTCTCGTTGCCGGCCCGGCTGATCTTGCCCAATCGCTGTTTGCCGCCGGTCGAGTGGTCCAGTGGCGTCAATCCAGCCCACGCGGCGAGATGGCGGCCGGACTCGAACTGTGCCGGATCGATCTCGATGGCCAGCGTCAATGCGGTGATCGGTCCCACGCCGGGGATAGTGGCGAGCCGTTGGCTGACCGGATTGGCTCTGTGCGAGGCCTTCAGCCTGGCATCGAGTTCCGCGATGCGGACGTTGATGTCGTCAATCTGCTGGCGGAACAGGGTGAACATCTCCCTGGCCTCCGGCGGAATGTCCGGCTGCTGTTCAATAGCAGGGAACAACGCTTCGACCTTGCCGGCGCCCTTGGCGACGACGAGGCCGAACTCCGCGGCGTGGCCACGAACCGTGTTGATGAGCGCGGTACGCTGACCAACCAGCGTGTCGCGCGCTTTGAGCACCATGCCTGCCGCCTGCTGCTCCAGGGTCTTTGCCGGCACGAAATGCATTCCCGGCCGCCCCGCGGCTTCACAGATCGCTTCCGCATCGTTGCGGTCGTTCTTGCCACGCTTGACGTACGGCTTGACGTACTGCGGCGGGATCAGGCGCACCGTATGGCCGAGCGCGGCGAGCTGCCGCACCCAATGGTGCGAGCTGCCGCATGCCTCCAGCGCGACGATTGTCGGCGGCAGCTTACGAAAGAATTTGAGGAACTCCCCGCGGCGCAGATTGCAGCGCAGGACCGGTCGGTCCTTCGCGTCCACGCCGTGCAACGTGAAGACGGCCTTGGACGTGTCGACGCCAATACGGGTAAGCTCGGACATGGACGGCTCCCTTTCAATGAGCACTTGAACAGCCTCATTGTGGCACAATAGATGCCGGTGGGGGCCGTCCACCCCAACAGACCCCGAACGAGGGTCCTTCGGGGTAAACATTGCCAGTCCGATTGCGATTGGTTTTCCGCGTTCGGATCGGCACGACGGATTCAGTTTTACGTCGCAGCCTT
>JASHQG010000602.1 GCA_030037665.1 Acetobacteraceae bacterium | reverse complement strand
GCTGGGACGACCGGCATGGCGAGGTGAGGGCGGGCGGCCGAAACGTCCCCCCGGCCATTCCGTCACGTTCATTTGGGTCCGCCACGCGATGGTCCTCCGTCGCCTAGACGACGACCGCTGTCATGCCTGCGGCGGCGATGGTGCCACCCGTGCGAGGATTGTTCGCCTCGAGTTGCCGGCCTCGGATTTCCGCGGTTTGATGGCCCAGCCCGATGACGTGTAACCCGTTCGCGGGATCGTTGAAGATCAACAGAGGTGCGAGGATGCGACCTAACAAAATCAAGCAGATGTGGCGCGCCGGCCAATACGTGACGCTGGGCTGGCTCTCCATATCCCACGGGTTCACGGCCGAGGTCATGGCGCGCCTGGGCTTCGATGCTCTCTGCGTCGACCTACAGCACGGCACGTCTGAAATGAGAGACGTCGCGGTCCTGCTGCAAGCGATCTCGCAGACTGATACGGTGCCGGTCGTGCGGGTCGCCTGGAACGAGCCGGCGGCTATCATGAAGGCTCTGGACCTCGGCGCGTATGGCATCATTGTGCCGCTGGTCAACACCGCCGAGGAAGCGGCGAAAGCGGTCGCCGCGTGCCGGTATCCGCCAGTGGGCATGCGCTCATCGGGGCCCGTCCGCGCGGTGCACTACGGCGGCGCCGACTACGTCACGCACGCCAACGACGAGATTGTCGTCATGGCCATGATCGAGACGAAGGAGGGGATCGCCAACCTCGACGCGATCTGCGCCACACCTGGCCTTGACGCGGTCTATATCGGGCCGGCCGACCTGTCGTTCGCACTGGGCCTGGCGCCGCGCGGCGACAACCCCGACCCGCTGCATCTCGCCACCTGCGATAAGATCCTGGAGACAGCGCATCGGCATGGCATCAAGTGCGTCATGCATTGTGCGAGTGCCGCATTCGCGGCGGGCGCGGTGAAACGCGGCTTTGACATGGTGATGCTGACCTCCGATCTTTCTTGCATGACCGCCGGGGCACGCATGCAGCTCGACGAGCTCAAGGCTAAAACAGGCTGAACGGTACATCGCGTTGCTGCACAGCCGCAGCGGCGAACACCGGGCCGCCTGCAATTCCAGGCCGTTCCGCCGGATCAGGCGGGGCGCGGAGATCCGCGCCGAGGCGGTTCATTGACCGCCATCGGCTCGTCGCCCGCGGCGTGGCGTGAGCGATCCATGTCCGGCCCGCGGCGCATTTCCTGTAGCGGCAAAACCGCTTAAGGTTATTCCGAGGAAACGCCCAGGGGACTCGCATGGATTTCGGCATCGGCATCGCCACATCGCACGATTCTTGGAAGCTCGCGCAGCGCGCCGAGGAACTCGGCTTCACCCACGCCTGGTTTTACGACACGCAGATGATCACGGCCGATTGCTTCGTCGCCATGGCCGCCGCGGCGATGAAGACAAGCCGCATCCGCCTGGGCACCGGTGTGCTGGTGCCCTCGAACCGCATCGCCGCGGTCACCGCAAACGCATTTGCGACGTTGAATGCCATGGCGCCCGGCCGCCTCGATTTCGGCGTCGGCACTGGGTTTTCGGCCCGCCGCGCCATGGGCCTGGGGGCGATGAAGCTCGCCGACATGGAGGAGTACATCGGCATCGTCTACGCGCTGCTGAATGGCGAGACGATCGAGGCCAATGTCGAGGGCAAGCGCAAGAAGATCCGTTTCCTCAACCCCGATGCCAACCTGATCAACACCAAGGATCCGATCCGCCTGCATGTCTCGGCGTATGGCCCGAAGTCGCAGGCATTGACGGCAAAGCTCAACGCGGCGTGGATGAGCTTCGTCGCCGACACCGATGGTGCGCTCAGTGCAATCCGGTCGATGCGTCGGAGCTGGGCAGAAGGCGGTCGCGCGGCGGGCGATCTCTATGCAACGGCATGGTCTTGTGGCTGCGTTCTGGAAGCGGGAGAGCCGGCCGACTCGCCACGCGCGGTCGCGCAAGCAGGGCCACGGGCGGCGGTATTGCTGCACCGAGCGGCGGATCTCGACATGGAAGGCTGGCAGAACACCTCCGAGGTGCCGGCGGCTGTCGCCGAGAATGTGCGGGGCTATGTCGAGATGGCGCGGAGCTACGAACCACCCGACGCGCGGTACCTGATGAACCACCGCGGACACTTCGTGTTCGTGAAGCCAGAGGAACGCCGCTTCATAAACGCCGAGCTGATCCGCCGCACCACCTTCACCGCGACGGAGCAGGAGCTGAAGCAGCGGATTGAAGCAATGCGCGATGCCGGCTGGGACCAGTTTGTCATCCCAATCACACCCGGCGAGGAACGCGCCGTCGAGGACTGGGCGCGCATCCGCAAAGCGTTCGCGTGATGGCCCCGGCATCAAATCCTCCCCCTCTCCGCTACGGCTCGGCCCGCAACCCGAACGGAGGCACGGGGGAGCAAAACGTGCCACGCGATCCGAGCGCCGGGATGCATCCCGCCACCCCTTCTGCGGGGAAAGCGGGGGCGCCGCGTGGCACGGGTCGCGCCACCGAGTACCGCGCGATCTCGCTGATATGCGGCGCGCACATGGTCAGCCACTTTCACTACCTCGTCCTCGTGCCGCTCTTTCCATTGCTGAGGCAGCGCCTGGGCGTGGACTTCATCCAACTCGGCCTGGCGATTACGCTCGGCAACATTGTCTCGGCAATGGTGCAAACACCGATGGGCTATGCGGCCGACAAGTTTGGCTCACGCCGCGTGCTGATCTGCGGATTGCTCCTAGGTGGCACGGGTTACGTCAGCTTCGGTCTGCATCCGACCTATCCTCACATGCTGCTCACCGCGGTCATGCTCGGCATTGCCAATGGTGTGTACCACCCGTCGGACTATTCGATTCTGGGCTCGGTGATCGAACAATCGAGGCTCGGTCGTGCGTTCTCGTGGCACACATTCTCGGGTTATCTCGGCAGCGCGCTGGCGCCGATGACCATGCTGACGCTCACGCATCTCTGGGGCATGCAGGCAGCCATCGTCACGGCCGGCGCCTTCGCGTGGCTTGCGGCCATCCCGCTGGTGTTGGCGCGCTGGCTGGACGGCGGCCTCGTCCGGCGCACTGCCGCCGCACCGCCGGAGATCTCGTTGCGCCGACTGCTCACGCCGACCGTATTCAGTCTGGTCGCGTTCTTCGCATTGCTCAGTTTGAGCACGGGCGCGCTCAACAACTTCTCGGTCGTAGCGTTGGTGTCGCTGCATCACGTGACGCTGTCCGTCGCGAATGCCGCGCTGACGGCGTTTCTGCTGGCAACCTCTCTGGGCGTGCTGGCTGGCGGTTTCATCGCCGACGCGACGCGACGGCACGGCGATGTGGCCGCGGCCGGGTTCGCCGGCGCGGCGCTGCTCGTGGCACTGGTCGGCACGATCTATCCGGGCCCCGTGTTGCTGGCGGCATGCATGGGCGCGGCCGGCTTCCTCTCCGGCATGATCGCGCCATCGCGCGATATGCTGGTGCGCGCCGCAGCGCCACCTGGTGCATCGGGCCGTGTGTTCGGCATCGTCACGACGGGATTCAACATTGGTGGCACGATCGGCCCGATGCTCGGCGGCTGGATCATGGACCACAACCTCCCGCGCTTTGTGTTCTATGCGTCGGTCACGTTCATGCTGATCACCGTGGCGATGGCACTGGCGAGCGAACGCCGCGGCAAGCAAGCGACGTTGGCACCGGCGGAATAGCTGTCATTGCGAGGACGAGAGGCCGCCAGCAATCTCCTGCGGGAGATTGCTGGGCTGCCGCGCCTCTCACAATCACCAGGGGATCGAATGCGTCTGTTCCTCTATGGCACATTGCTTTGTCCACCCACGCTGGCGATGCGCAGCGGTGATCCGGCTCTGTCGTTGCGCTGCATCGTGGCGACACTGCACGGCTGGCGCCGGGTCGCGTTGAATGCCGTTCCGTGGCCTACACTGCGACGCGACCCGAAAAGCGCCGTCAGCGGCGTCATTGCAAACGTGCCGGCGCGCGCGTTAGCTCGCCTGACGGCCTGGGAAGGCAGCACGTACCGCCTGACCCGGGTTGTCGTCGCCACCGCGCGGGGCAAGACTGCCGCCCACACCTGGATCGCGCCGGGCGGATCGCGCCGGCCATGGAGAGGGTCAACTCATGCTGCAAGCGCCACCCGCCCAACCCGGCATGCGGGAAGATGAGATCGACACGCCCGCGCTCCTGATCGATATCGACGCGTTGGAGTTCAATCTGGACCGAATGGCCGCGCTGCTTGCGCGAACCGGAACGAAGCTACGGGCGCACGCGAAGACCCATAAGTCGCCGGTCATCGCGAAGCTGCAGATGGCACGCGGCGCAGTCGGGCAATGCGTGCAAAAGGTGGCGGAGGCCGAAGTGCTCGCCTGGGGCGGCATTCCGGATATTCTGGTGAGCAACGAAGTGGTAGGCGCAACCAAACTGGCACGGCTCTGTGCACTGGCGAAGATCGCCCGCATCGCAGTGTGTGCCGACGATGCCGCACAAGTTTCCGCCCTGGAAAGCGCCGCAGAGAGCGCTGGCATCCGCCTGCCTGTTCTCGTGGAGATCGATGTCGGCGCGGCGCGCTGTGGCGTTGCACCCGGACCGGACGCGGTGGCGCTGGCGCAGCGTATCGCCGCGTCGAGGCATCTGTCATTCGGCGGGCTGCAGGCCTACCACGGCAGCGCTCAGCACAAGCGCACCATAGCTGAGCGGCGCACCATGATCCAAGGTGCGGTCGACGCATCGCGCCGCACGATCGAGCAATTACACCAGCAGGGACTCGATTGTCCGATCGTCGGCGGTGCCGGCACCGGCACTTTCGAGATCGAGTCGATCTCAGGTGTTTATACAGAAATGCAAGCTGGCAGCTATGTGTTCATGGATGCGGACTACGCGCGCAACCTCGACGAGTCGGGCGCGCCGGTGCACACCTTCCGTCACGCTTTGTTTGTTCTGGCGACGGTGATGAGCGCTCCGAAGCGGGGCCTGGCCGTGCTGGACGCGGGGCACAAGGCCGTGGCAGTCGACAGCGGATTGCCGCTGGTATGGCAGCGACCGGACATTCGCTATGTCAGTGCTTCTGACGAGCACGGCAAGTTGGATATCGGATCCGAAACGACGATGCCGACATTAGGCGAGAAAATGCGCCTGGTACCCGGGCACTGCGATCCGACAGTTGATCGCTACGATTGGTATGTCGGTGTGCGCGGTGGACGGGTGGAGTGCGTCTGGCCGGTAGCGGCAAGGGGCGGGATGAGCTGAGATTTCGAGCCGACACCCCCGTGGCGGGAGCGGCAGAACAGCGACACACCGAGAGTGAAGGCCACGTGACGGTGGCCCCGTGCGTGACACACCCGGCGCGTCGCGACGCTCGAAGACTATTCCCGGGCGGCGGAAGAGATTTTGGTCAATTCAAAAATATCTTCCCCGGATTCATCACGCCCCGTGGGTCCAGCGCCTGCTTCACCGAGCGCATGACTGCCAGCGCCTCGGCGCCATGCTCCTGTTCCAAAAACTCCCGCTTTCCAATCCCCACACCATGCTCGCCGCTGCACGATCCACCGAGCGACAACGCGCGTGCCACGATCTTCTTGTCCAACTCCCAGGCACGTGAAAGCCCGTCCGACTCCGGCGGCACCAGAATCACCGTGTGAAAATTGCCGTCGCCGACGTGGCCGACGATCGGTGCGGTCAATCCCGATGCGGCGATATCTTCCTTCGCTCCAAGGATCGCCTCGTCC
>JASHQG010000601.1 GCA_030037665.1 Acetobacteraceae bacterium | reverse complement strand
CGGGGTGATCCCTGACTGCAGCGAACCCCTGGCGGAGCCGCTGCAGGAGCGAGTCAAGCGTCCGAAGTTCATCAGCCGACAGTGCCGCGAAAGCGGCACGCAATGAGGTGACGTTGGAGTCGATTGCTCGTTCGAACATCACCCGCCCGCGCGACGTCAGGCTGGCGATCAGGTTCCGTCGGTCGTCCTGGTCGATCTCGGATTTCACAAGGCCATCGCGCTCGAGAGCCGCCATCAGGCCCGATACCGTCGCGCGGGTGACCTGAAGGGCCTGCACGATCTCCTTGTGTGGAACGCCGTTGCCTCCGGACGCCCAGAGCAGCGCGAGGATCTGAAAGCGTGCCGGCGTCCCCGCCGTGTCCGCCATCCATTCGGTGATGGCGTTCTCTGCCAGCTGGGCGGCCATGCGCAGCGCGATCACCACGCCGAACGCCGGCAGGTCCTGTCGGCTCAGGCGCTTGCGAAGCGCCTCCTTGACGGTCGGCGGCGGTTCCGCAGCAAGTTTGTGGGGCATTCGCGGCGGCATGGGCGTCTCCCGTCGGGGTGTTGGACTGCCCGGCACGAAGAAGATGGCGATTAGTATGGCGGCTAACCGTATGTCGTCAATGCAGGCCTGCCCTGCAGCGACGTGGCGGCCCGGGCGCTTACGAAGGCGTGAGGGGTCTGGACTCTGTTAGGTCCCTAATCTATTTGTAAGCCACCTTACAGATCGCCGGAGGGGTCCATGTTGCAAGTCGAGGAGACCTTGACCGCCGACGCGGCAGTGGCCGACGCCGATAACGGCGCACGCGATCGTCCGCTGATGCGGGAGATGCCAGAGGTGTCGTACCGGCGGCCCATGCCGTCGGCGCAGGACGGACGGCTCGGCATCCGGCTGCGCAACACCCGGCGCACGATCAGGCCCCGGCGTCTGGCGGCGCTGTCGCTCGGCGCCCTGCTGCTCGCCACGGTGGCGGGCGGTGGCTATCTCTACTGGGACAACGCCAGTCATTTCGAAACGACTGACGACGCTTTCATCGCGGCGCGGCAGTTCACACTCGCGCCGGAGGTGTCGGGCTATCTCACCGCGGTTCCCGTCACCGACAACCAGCATGTCGCGGCCGGCCAGGTGATCGCGCGGATCGACGATCGCGATTACCAGACGGCACTGGCGAAGGCTCAAGCTGAGGTCGATGCCGCGCAGGCGAACATCGCCAACATCGACGCTCAGATCGCCGTGCAGCGGGCGCAGGTGGCACAGAACGAGTCTCATGTTCAGCAGCAGCAGGCGAGCCTGACATTCGCGCAGCAACAGGCGTCACGCTATGCCACGCTCGCAAAAGAGGGCGCGGGCAGCGTACAGAACGCCCAGCAATACTCGTCACAGCAGCGCCAGGCGACGGCCGGGCTGCAATCCGCACAGCAGGCCCTCGTTGCGGCGGCACGGCAGTTGCCCGTGTTGAATGCGCAGCGGGAGAGCGCCCAGGCAAGCCTCGCACAGGCGATCGCCGAGCGTGACCAGGCGAAGCTCAACCTCTCCTACACCACCATCACCGCGGCTCAGCCGGGGCGCGTCGTGCAGCTGTCCGGCGCGGTCGGGGAATACGTGCAGCCGGGCACCGCGATTGCGATGTTCGTGCCGGACGACGTCTGGGTGACGGCGAATTTCAAGGAGACGCAACTCGACCATATGCGCCCGGGCGACAAGGTGACACTGGCGATCGACGCTTACCCCGATCACGCTGTCGAAGGGCATGTCGCGAGTGTGCAGCCCGGCTCCGGCACCGCCTTCTCGCTGTTGCCGGCCGAGAATGCCACCGGCAACTATGTCAAAATCGTCCAGCGCGTGCCGGTGAAGATCGTGCTCGACAATCCGCCGGCCGGCGTCGCACTGGGTCCGGGCATGTCCGTGGTGCCGAGTGTGCGGGTTAACCCGAACCCGTCCCTCGCCGAGCGCCTGGAGAAGATGCTGTGAGCGCCGCGGCTCTGCCCTCTGCGGCCGCCTCGCGCACCGCCGCCAGTCCATGGCTGATCGCGCTTGTCGTCGCGGGCGCCTCCTTTATGGAGGTGCTCGACACCACGATCGCGAATGTCGTGCTGCCCTACATCGCCGGCGGCATGGGCGTGAGCGAGGACGAGGCGTCCTGGGTGGTGACGACGTATCTGGTGGCCAACGCCGTCATCCTCACAGCCAGCTCCTACCTTGCCCAGCGGTTTGGCCGCAAGGCGTTCTTCCTGAGCTGTCTCGGCCTGTTCACCCTCAGCTCATTGATGTGTGGCATGGCGTGGAGCCTGCAGTCGATGCTGGTGTTCCGCCTGCTGCAGGGCTTCGCGGGCGGCGGGATGGTGCCGGTCGCCCAGTCGATCCTGGCCGACGCGTTCCCGCCGCAGAAGCGCGGCCAGGCTTTCGCCCTGTTCGGCATTGCGGTTGTGGTGGCACCCGTGGTCGGGCCGACACTCGGCGGCTGGCTGGCCGACAACATCACCTGGCGCTGGTGCTTCCTGATCAACGTGCCGGTCGGCGTGCTCGCATCGACCGCGATTGCCGCAGTCCTGCATGAGCCGGGGGAAGCCGCCGAGCAGCGCCGGATGTGGCGACGCTCGCACGGCTTCGATGGTGTGGGCTTCGCGCTGGTGGCGACATTCCTCGGCGCACTTGAGCTGATGCTCGACCGCGGACTGGAAGACGACTGGTTCGGCTCGACGTTCATCATCGCCGTTGCGGTCGTCTGTGCACTGGCCTTCGTGCTGATGATCCCGTGGGAGTTGAACCATCGCCAGCCGGCGGTCGATGTCCGGATGCTGGGCAGCCGGCAGTTCGGCGCGAGCTTCCTGGTGATGCTTGGGACGGGCGCGGTTCTGCTGGCAACCACGCAGTTCTTGCCGGAACTGGTGCAGCAGGCGTTTGGCTACACGGCCACCTGGGCGGGGCTGGTGCTGTCGCCGGGCGGTATCGTGACGATGTTGATGATGTTCGTGGTCGGATCGCTGTCGACCAAAGTACAGCCGAAATACCTGATCGTCGCCGGCGCACTCCTGTGCGCGCTGTCGATGTATCAGCTGACCAATACGTACGCCGATCTCGGCTTCTGGTTCTTTGCCCGCACCCGCATGGTGCTCGGCGTCGCGCTGCCGTTGATCTTCCTGCCCATCATGGCCGCGTCGTATGACGGTGTTCCGGCTGGGAAGACCGACCAGGCCTCGGCCCTGATGAACGCCGCGCGAAACACCGGCGGCTCGATCGGCATCTCGATCGTGTCCAACGTGCTCGCGCACCGCGAACAGTTCCATCAGAGCCGACTGGTCGAGCACGTGGTCCCGTCAAGCGCGCAGTATCAGGACACGCTGCAGCAGGTGACGAGCTATTTCGTCTCTCAGGGCAGCTCGCTGATCCAGGCCCAGCAGCAAGCGATCGCCTGGATCGGCCAGCAGGTCGAGACGCAGGCCACCTTCCTGGGCTTCGTGGATGCGTTCTGGGTGCTGATGGTGATCTCGCTCCTCGCCGTGCCGCTGGCGCTGACGTTGCGCAAGGTCAAGCTCGGTGGCCCTGCCCCTTCGATGCACTGAGGGCGGGGAAGGTTGTCTGTCCGCTGTCGGGGGAGAATCATGGACCAGATACGATGCGCACATGAGGGCTGCGGCGCTCTGACGGTTCGAGAGGTTATGGCCGAGCCGATCGTGCGTGACCTGATGCGAGCGGATCACGTCGATCCGGCGGCGTTTGAGGCGCTGTTGCGTTCCGTCGCCGCCCGCCCGCCCGGCCACGCTGCGGCGACCGGTCCTCAGCGAAGGGGTGTTCGGTGGTTCCGCTCGGCCACCGCCTGGGCAGCCCATGCCGGGCTGTTGCCCCGACGCCGTTAAACCGCGCAGTTTGCCAATGATCTACGCGCGCCGGCGCGTGTCCAGCACGTCGCGCAGTCCGTCGCCGAGCAGATTGAAGCCCAGCACCACCAGGAAAATCGCCAGCCCCGGAAAAATGGCCAGCCAGGGCGCCTGGGTCAGGAACTGCTGCGCCGCGTTCAGCATCGAACCCCAGGAGGCTTGCGGCGGCTGTTCGCCCAGACCGAGGAAGGAGAGCGACGCCTCGGCAATGATCGCCGTGGCGATCGAGAGCGTGGATTGCACCAGCACCGGTGCCGTGATGTTCGGCACGATGTGGCGCACGGCCGTGCGCCAGGGCGGGTTGCCGACCGCCCGCGCCGCCTCGATGAAGTCCATTGTCATCGTATCCAGGGTCGCTGCGCGCGACACCCGCATGAAGACCGGCGCGGTGCTGATGCCGATCGCAATCATCGCGTTGCGCAGGTTTGGGCCGAGGAAGGCCGCGAGTGCGATCGCCAGGATCAGGAACGGAATCGCCAGCATCGCATCGACAATCCGGCTGAGTACCGAATCCGTCCAGCCGCCGGTGAACCCCGCAACCAATCCTGCGGGCACGCCGATGGCTGCCGCGAGGATCACGGAAACCACGCCGGCTGCGAGGCTCGCCTGGGCGCCCCAGATAACCCGCGACAATTCGTCGCGGCCGATTTCGTCCGTGCCCATCAGATGCGCGAGTGAGGGCGCCAGGCGGATCGCATCCCAGTCCGTCGCAACCGGCGAATAGGGCGCCAGCAACGGCGCGCCGATCGCCATGACCAGGAACAGAACCACCAGCGCCAGACCGAGCAGGCCGCTCCGGTGATGGCGGAACCGGCGCAGCCCCAGCCGGAACGGACTGACGGGCGCGAGCGCGAGGCTCCCGCTCATCCGCCGCGCAGCCTCGGGTTGATCACCGCGTACAACACGTCGGTGGCGAGGTTGATCAGAACAAAGAGAAGACCGCTCACCAGAACGACGCCCTGGATCACCGGATAGTCCCGGTTGAACACGGAATCGACGACCAGCTTACCGAGACCCGGAATGTCGAACACCTGCTCGGTCAGCACGGCCCCCGAAAGCAATGTGCCGAGCTGCAGGCCTCCCAGCGTGACGACCGGGATCAGCGCATTGCGCAATGCGTGATGCAGCACGACCTTGCGCTCGGCCAGTCCCTTGGCGCGCGCTGTGCGCACATAATCCTGTGCCAGTGCCGTCAACATGGCACTCCGCGTGTGTCGCATCAGAATCGCGGCAATGGCGTTGCCCAGCACGAAGGCCGGCATGATCGTGGTTTCCACCGACCTGAGCGGATCCTGTGCCAGCGGCACGTATCCGGATGGCGGCAGCCACCCCAGGTCGACCGACACCAACAGGATCAGCACGATTCCAAGCCAGAAGGTCGGCACGGACAGCCCGAAGAGGCCCACGGCGTTCGCCAGCCAGTCCCAGGGGGTATCGCGCTTCACCGCCGAGATCACGCCTGCCGGCAGGCCGATCAGCACCGCGAAGCAGAACGCCATGACCGAGAGCTGGATGGTGACCGGCAGTTTCTGGGCGATCAGCGCCGAGACCGGAGATGACAGCCGCCAGCTATATCCAAGGTTCCAGTGCAACACCCCGATCAACCAGTGCAGGTATTGAAACCATAGCGGCCTGTTCAGCATCAGTTGCTCGCGGATCTGCGCGACCACATGCGGATCGCCTGCGGCTTCGCCCGCCAGCATCACGGCCGGGTCGCCGGGCATGAGTTGCTGCAGCGCAAACACGATGATGGAGACGAGCAGGATCGTCGGAACCAGCTGGACCAGACGTGCTCCGATGGGACCTTGCATCGGCCGCGTCCGCTATTTGCTGAACGACATTCCTTGCAGGCGGATAATGCCGTCCGGCACCTGGCGGAAGCCTCTCACCGTGTTCTGCAACCCGACAATATTCTTCGGCGACCAGAGATAGATGATCGGCATGTCCTGGCGCACAATCGTCAACAGCTTGGCATAGACCGCACGGCGCGCCAGCACGGTCCTGGCCTGTCGCGCCTGGTCGAGCAGCGCGTCGACGTCGGGGTTGGCGTAGCTGCCCCAGTTGAAGCCGGTGTTGCTGTGCAGGAACGAGTACAGGTTTCCGTCGGCATCGGCCCGGCCGGACCAGCCGATCAGATAGGCCTGGAAGTTGCCGGCGCGTGCCGCGGCCAGGCTGGAGGCAAACTCCATCGCCTGAATCGTCACATTGAACCCGGCCGGCTGCACCATCGCCTGGATCACCTGCGCCGCCTGCAGCAGATCCGGACTGTTCGGCACGAGGAGCGTCACCGGAATGGGCGGTTTCACACCGGACGCCGCCACCAGCGCCTGGGCCGCCTTGATGTCACGCTTCGGCGGCACGGCCGAGGGGACATAGAATTGCGACGACGGCGGATTGGCCTGGGCAACGGGGGTGTATAGTCCCTCGTAGACAACCTGGTTCAGGGCATCGCGAGAGATCGCCAGTTCGAAGGCTCGGCGTAACGCGGCATTGCCGCCGATTGCTGTCTTGCTGTCCGGCCCATTGCCGGTGTTGAAAGTGATGCCGTTGTAGGCGAGCGACGTGTCCATCACGATGCGAAGCTTCGGATCCTTCTTTACCGCCGGCACGTCGGTCGGCACGATGTATTCCACCAGATCCAGCGCTCCTGCCTCCAGATTTGCCAGGCGAACCGCAGAGTTCACGATCGGTATGTATTCCAGTTTGTCGAAATGAATCGCCTTGGCGTTCCAGTAGCGCTTGAACCGCTCCAATATGATCTTCTGCTGCGGGATACGCTGTACGAACCTGAACGGCCCGGCGCAGACAGGGTGCAGGCCGAAATCGGCACCTTCCTTCTGGGCGGCCTCGGGCGCCATCATGATTCCAGGCCGGCCGGCAAGTTGTGCCAGCAGAGCGGCATTCGGCTGCTTCAGCACCAGTTCAACAGTCAGCGGATCGATGTTGTTGATGCTCTGGATAACGTTGATCTGCGCCTTGCGCAGACTGCGCGGCATCGTCAGGTCGCGCTCCAGCGAGTACTTCACCGCCACCGCATCGAATTTCTCCCCGTCCTGGAACAACACGCCCGGGCGGAGGTGCACGATGAGGTGCGTTGGGTCCTTGTATTCGTAGCCGGTGGCGAGCTGCGGAACGATGTCCAGGTTCGTGTTGTAGTCAAACAATTTGTCGCACATGCCAGCGAAGACGATGCGGCCGACATAGCTGCCGCCGATGGTCGGATCGAGAATGTCCGGATCCTCGCGCAGGCCAATCCGCAGCGTATTGTCAGATGGCGACGCGAAGGCCGGCATGGCAATGCCGAGCAGCAGCGTCAGGGCAAGCAACATCGAACGCATGCAGTGCGGTCTCCGGACAGACAGACTTGTTATAGGAACATGGTCTCTATGCTAGGGCAGGCTCGGCAGGCTCGCAACACGATCTGTTCGCCAATCGAAGCCTTTCCGCTTTGTCATCTACCGATGTGCCGTAGCCGGTCGGATGCGGCGACCACACAGTGTGCCGATTCAGCCATCCGGTTTTTGGCGCCATTACTGCGCAAACCGCATGCCCTGCAGCCGGATGATCCCGTCCGGTACCTGACGGAATCCGTGCACCGTCTTCCAGATGCCGACGATGTTCTTCGCCGACCACAGATAGATATACGGCATGTCCTCGCGTTCGAGCTTCCACAGATCGGCGTAAACCGCCCGGCGTTCCGCCACGGTCTGCGCAACCCGTGCCTTGTCCAGCAGCGCATCGACCTCAGGATTGCTGTAATGGCCCACATTGAAGCCGTAACCGCTGTGCAGGAACGAATACATGTTGCCGTCGGCGTCAGCGCGGCCGGACCAGGCGATCAGGAACGCCTGGAAATCGCCAGCGCGCGCCGCGGCCAGGCTGGACGCGGCCTCCATGGCGCGGATCTTCAGATCAAACCCGGCAGGCTGCACCATCGCCTGGATCACCTGCGCGGCCTGCAACAGATCCGGACTGTTCGGCACCAGCAGCGTCAGCGTGATCGGCGGTTTCGATCCGGAAGCATCAACCAGCGCCTTCGCTGCATTAATATCGCGCTTGGGCGGCACGATGGATGGTACGTAGAACTGCGACGACGGCGGATTGGCTTGTGCGACCGGCGTGTAAAGGCCGTTGTAGACCACATGAATGAGCGCGTCACGCGAGATCGCCAGCTCGAACGCCTGTCGTAATTTCGTACTCTCACCCGTTGGATTCTTGCTGGCGGGGCCGTTGGCGACGTTGAAGATGATGCCCTCGTTGGCCAGCGACGTATCCATCACGATCCGCAGGTGCGGATCCTTGTCGACCGAGGGCACGTCGGTCGGCACGATGCGCTCGGCGATATCGAGCTGACCGGTCTGCAGATTCGCCAGGGTGACGGCGGAGTTGACGATCGGGATGTATTCCACTCGATCGAAATGAATGGCTTTCGCGTCCCAGTATCGTTTGAAGCGTTCCAGCACGACCTTCTGTTGCGGCACGCGCTCGACGAACTTGAAGGGCCCGGCACAGACCGGATGCAGGCCGAAATCAGCCCCTTCCTTCTTTGCCACCTCGGGCGCCACGATGATTCCGGACCGGTCGGCCAGTTGCGCCAGTAGAGCGGAGTTCGGCTCTTTCAGTACCAGTTCGACCGTCAGCGGATCGACGATGTTGATGCTCTGGATGTCGTTGATCTCTCCGCTGCGCAGGCTGCGCGGCATCATCAGGTGGCGCTCGAGGGAGTACTTCACCGCCGCTGCGTCGAGTTTCTCTCCGTCCTGGAACAACACGCCGGAGCGGAGGTGCAGGATGAGATGGGTCGGATCCTTGTATTCAAACCCGGTGGCGAGCTGCGGCACGATATTCAGCTTCGGGTCGTAGTCGAACAGCTTGTCGCACATGCCTGCGAAAATAATACGCCCGACATAGGTGCCGCTGAGCGTGGGATCGAGGACGTCGGTGTCCTCACGCAGGCCAATTCGCAGTGTATGATCCGACGGCGAGGCGAACGCGGGCGCAACGAGGCGGCATATCAAGGTCAACGCGAGCAGGATCGAACGCATCAGGCAGAGGCTCCGGGTGGCGCGCGACCTTATAAGCGAGCAAGACATGTGCCAAGTTACTGACCGTCGCCCGCTATCGCGAACCGCGCAGCCGGCGGACGATGCGCGGGATGCGGCGCGCGAGCAGCACCGGCTAAAACGCTTGACGCGCCCCGATCCGATCCGGCTTATCTCTCCGGATGCATGAATTGCTTCGCATCGAGGGTCTGCGCACCCTCTTCCCCGGCGATGGAGGACCTTTTGCGGCCGTGGATGGCGTGGATCTGACGCTGGAACGGGGCCGCACGCTGGGCATCGTCGGGGAATCGGGTTCCGGCAAATCCGTGCTGTCACTGTCGATCATGCGCCTCGTGCCGCCGCCCGGACGGATCGCGGCGGGCAGCATCCGGTTCGATGGCCAGGACCTGCTCTCCCTGCCCGAACCGGCGATGCGCGCGCTGCGCGGACGCCGCATCGCGATGATCTTCCAGGAGCCGATGACCAGCCTGAACCCGGCGCATACCGTCGGCGCACAGATCGTCGAAGCGATCACCGCGCATGAGCGCGGCGTATCGCTGCGCGATTTGCGGGCCCGCGCCGTCGCGGCCCTGGATCGGGTGCGCATTGCCGAACCGGATCGTCGCTTCGACGATTACCCGCACCAGCTCTCCGGTGGGCAGCGCCAGCGCGTGATGATCGCGATGGCGCTGGCCTGCGCACCCGATCTCTTGATTGCCGACGAGCCGACCACCGCCCTCGATGTGACAGTGCAGGCTGAAATTCTGGCACTGTTGCACACTCTGCAAGCAGAGACCGGCATGGCGCTGATGCTGATCAGCCACGACCTGGGCCTGGTCGCCGGCATCGCTGATACGGTGGCGGTGATGTATGCGGGACAGGTGGTGGAACATGCGCCGTCGGCGGCATTGTTTGCCGAAGCGCAGCATCCCTATACGCTGGGCCTGATCGCGAGCGCACCTCAGGCCGCCGAGCCGCGCGGGCGGTTGCTGGCGATCGAAGGCACCGTGCCGACGTCGGCCGACATGCCGGCCGGCTGCCGTTTCCATCCACGCTGCGCGCTGGCCGCGGCGCCCTGCGTCAGCACACCGCCGCCATTACGAACCTTCGGATCACGGCATCAGGCGGCCTGTCTTCGTGCCCCCGTGGAAGCAATCGCACCCGCATGAGCACTGCCTTGCTGGAAGTGGAACACCTTGCCCGCAGCTTTCAGATACGCCGGGGCCTGGTGGTTGCCCGCAAGGTAGGCGAGGTCCACGCGGTCGATGACATCTCCTTCAGCATCGCCCGCGGCGAAACGCTGGGGATCGTCGGCGAGTCCGGCAGCGGCAAGTCCACGACGGCGCGACTGGTGTTGCGTCTGCTCGATCCGTCAGCCGGACGCATCCGCTTCGATGGTACCGACATCACGGCCCTGACCGGCCCGGCGCTGCGGCGGTTTCGCCGGCGGATGCAGATCGTGTTTCAGGACCCGTTTGCCTCGCTCGATCCGCGTCAATCGGTGGAAGAAATCATCGGCGAACCGCTGCTGCTGCATCGCGCTGGCACGGCTGCGGCACGGCGCGAGCGTGTCGCGGAATTGTTGTCGCTGGTCGGACTGTCGGCCCCGCAGGCGCGCCGTTATCCGCACGAGTTTTCCGGCGGGCAGCGACAGCGCATCGGTATCGCCCGCGCACTGGCGGCCGAGCCGGAACTCATCGTCTGCGACGAACCGGTGTCGGCGTTGGACGTCTCGATCCAGGCCCAGGTGCTGAACTTGCTGCGTGACCTGCAAGCGCGGCTCGGCATCGCCTATCTGTTCATCACCCACGATCTTGCGGTGGTGCGCCACGTTGCGCATCGCGTCGCGGTGATGCGGCGCGGCAAGATCGTGGAAATGGCACACACCGAGGCGTTATTCGCCGCCCCGGTTGATCCCTATACGCGAAGCCTGGTGGCGGCGATGCCGGAAGTGAAGACGGCCCCGGCGATCCAGCAGCGCCTCGCGGTGATCGCGGGCGCTGCGGCACACCGCCAGACGTCTCTCACGTCCGCGACGTTGCCTGGCCGATAGTTTCGGTGCACCCGCACCGCGCGGTTGGCATGACCTGCGCGAGCCGGGGCCAGCGTCGCGCCTCGTTCGCCGGACGATCTTCCGCCAGAGCATTGTTCACCGTGCCGCAATCCGGGGCTTCCGGAACGGGAAGTTCCGCGATGCCCCGGTCTTCGGTTCAAGCGACCCCGTGCGGTGCAACGCCGGATGGGCGGGGCAAGGCGTATTCAGGGGATCTCTGGCGGCGGGTGGCTGGCGCATCTGATCCCGCCGATCGGGCTGATCAGGGGCGGCCAGTCGGCTGCACCTGAGCGTGTCCTCGGTGTCGAAGGCACCGGTGTGGCGCCCTGCGACGGGAACGCTTGGCCGCGCGTGCCGTCCAGCGGGCCACAGGCCGGGGTCTTGCCAAACGTTGGGCACAGCCAAAATGAATGCGGCCATGAAGAAACTTTGGCCGCTTCGATATCGCTGGTTGGCGTCGTTCGCGTTGCTGACCGCCGCGGGTGGCATGTTGGCATCGTGCGACACCCCGATCGGCAGGGCGCCTAACCTGCAAGGCACCTATTGGCAGAATGCGCTCGTCACCAATCCGAGCGGTGGCGGCCCACAGGTGGTGCGCTGGGGGCCGCCGCAGAACTACAACCCGTCCGGAAGCCTTCATTGATTGCCCGATGGCGGGCCGGCCAGCGCGGTTCGGCTTCGCCCAGAGGTCGTCGGCACCGCTGGACCGCCTCGGTCCATCGAGCCAATCGCTCACGCTCGCGTCGTCTTCCGCTCGCCCCTTCGGCTGAAATACGAGCTCGGTCGCATCGTCCCGCCAGCGATCAGCGGGCGCGAGCTAGCCGGCCGGTGCTCTGACTGGCACGGCAATCTCGGGCCAGGAGACTTCCGATCGTAAACGGCAGCAAGCACGTGAACGAGCACGTCGCCAGGACTTTGCCGCCACGCGAAAGACGGTTGCTGGGATCAGATAAGCGGCGGCGAATAGAGCAGGCCCCCCTTGTTCCAAAGTTGATTGAGGCCTCTGGGAATGCCCAGCTTTGAGCCTTTCCCGAGGTTGCGGTCAAACGACTCACCGTAATTACCGACCTCGCGGAGGATGCGCACGGCCCAGTCGTTTGTAAGCCCCAATGCCTCTCCGAGGGCGCCATAAGTTCCGAGCAGCCTTCGAACCGACGCATTTTCCGACGCCATCGCCTCTCCGACAGATTGCTGCCCGATGCCGAGTTCCTCGCCGCTTACCATCGCATAGACCGTCCACTTCACCACGTTGAGCCATCGGTCATCACCTTCGCGAACGGCCGGACCAAGGGGTTCCTTCGAGATCATTTCCGGAAGGATGACGTGCTCGGCCGGATGGGGCAGCAGGGTACGGTCAGCGTAGAGCTGTGACGTGTCGGTGGTAATTGCGTCGCAGCGCCCGTCGGCATACGCCTTCTCAGCGCCAACTGCCGATGTGAAATCAAGCTCCCGATAGTCCATGTGGTGATACCGGAAGTAGTCCGCGAGATTCAGCTGCGTCGTGGTAGCACTCTGAACGCAAATGGTCGCACCCTTCAGCCCGAGGACGGACTTTATGCCCGAGCTTTCGCGCACCATAAATCCCTGTCCGTCATAATACGTTACGACAGGGAACTCGATCCCCAGTCCAGCCTCGCGTGATAGTGTCCAGGTCGTGTCTCGCGAAAGTACGTCGATGCTGCCAGAGACAAGCTGGCTAAACCGGTTCTGTGCGGAAACTGGTGTGAAGGCGACCTTCGACGGGTCATTGAAGATCGCGGCTGCGAGTGCTCGACACAGATCCACATCGAACCCTACCCACTCGCCATTTTCTTGTTTCTCGGCAAAGCCTGGCAGGTCCTCGCTGACGCCGCATCGAACCACACCACGCTGGCGCACGTCTGTCAGCGTCGACTGCGCAACAATGGATTGTGCAGGAACCGATTGTGCAGTGGTCGACGGTGCGGCGGCCAGATGAGGTGTGGTCCAGACGAGAAGGATCCCTATGACGGCCGTCAGAACTATAAACCGGCATTGGAGTATGTGTTCAACGACAAGCGATTCTGCTGTTTGTCGCACCAAAGCCATGATTGTCCTCATCGCGAACAGGCATCCTCAACGTTGACTATGCATCGAAGTGCAGTGGTCGATCACTGGCCGGTTGGAATCAAATGTGGGAATTCAGCCTGTCGGATAGGGATTCATACCCGGACCCGATCGTCTCGGTCGCAAGGTTGGTTTGGTCGCACAGCGCTGTTCGGGGAGGCCCGATACGAACGCGCTGCCTCCCTTGTCGCGGTGGGGCGCAATTAGCCACCGGCATGTTCGTGACCACTCGGTTGCGGGGCATCGATGATATCAGGTTGCCCCGCATTCGAGACGTCAATATGCATGTGCGAAAGCGCGTCTTCGTGGCCGCCAGCGACGCCTGGGTCGTCTGTCGACAAGATCTGCTCGGCAGGCGGTGGTCCTTGCTCCGCGCCGTCCGCAGACGGTGCACCGGCGAGGTGACCATAGTCCTCCGGTCCCTGCTCGGCACCGCCGCCCAGATGACCGACGTGCGTTGGATCGTTGCTCTGTGACTGGGCCATTGCCAGGTAATCGTCGACTGGTGCGTGCCCCATAAGCGATTGCTGATCGCCGCCGCCCCCAAATGTTTGGCCCGCCGGATCGTGGCCGCCCCCGTCATCGCCTGCGGGATGGCCATCCAAACCAATCGTCGGTCCGGACCCTTGCGCCACAAGGTCGTGATAAGGTTGGAGGGGATCTCCGGGTTGCGCGGAACCGTCATGGCCTCCGCCGGTCGCCTGAGCGGTGTCGAGCGGTGATTGATCGTGTTGTCCGCCGGCGAACTGCGCTCCGTCGTGGCCCTCTCCGTCCTGCCCCTGTCCGTCGGCGCCGTGATCTCCCGGGTGCAGGTCTCCCGCGTGGCCACCGCCCGTGAGGTCCGCCGTGCCGAGCGGTGATTGATCGTGTCCGGCGGCGAACTGCGCTCCGTCGTGGCCCTCTCCGTCCTGCCCCTGTCCGTCGGCACCGTGATCTCCCGGGTGCAGGTCTCCCGCGTGGCCACCGCCCGTGAGGTCCGCCGTGCCGAGCGGTGATTGATCGTGTCCGGCGGTGAACTGCGCTCCGTCGTGGCCCTCTCCGTCCTGCCCCTGTCCATCGGCGCCGTGATC
>JASHQG010000600.1 GCA_030037665.1 Acetobacteraceae bacterium | reverse complement strand
CTGACCGCGCTGCTGACCTGGCGCCTGCTGCCGCCCGCACCCGCGGTCTTTCAGGCTGTGGTCTCGGTCGCGCTATATCCCGCCCTTGCGATCGTGTTCACCAAAGCGCACCGCTCCGTCGCCAACCCGGAGCGCGCCTGATGCGGCGCGAAACTCGCCACACCGGGGTGTTCACCCGCCGCGCTTTGCTGCTGATGACAGGACAGGCGGCGCTGCTGTCCGGCCTCGGCGCGCGTCTCTATCAGGTGCAGATCGTTGACGGCGAACGCTACCACACGCTCGCCAACGACAACCGCATCAGCGAGCGCATGACCGCTCCACCGCGCGGCCGCATCCTGGATCGCTTCGGTGTGGTCCTCGCCGGCAACCAGCAGAACTGGCGGGCGCTGCTGGTCGCCGAGCAGACCGACGGCGTGAGCGCGACGCTCGACCGTCTGTCGAAGATCATCGACCTGTCCGACGACGAGCGCTCCCGCATCGAGCAGGAGGTGCGCCACCATCGGGGTTTCATTCCCGTGCTGGTGCGGGATTTCCTGACCTGGGACGAGATGGCGCGCATCGAGGTCGACGCGCCGTCACTGCCAGGCATCCTGGTCGACGTGGGACTGACGCGGACCTATCCCCGCGGCGACCAGATGGCACACCTGGTCGGCTACGTCGCCCCGCCAAACGAGGCAGACGTTGACAACCAACCTCTGCTGGCGCTGCCCGGCATGCGGGTAGGCCGCGCTGGTGTGGAGAAGTTTCACGACCTCGCGCTGCGCGGCACCGCCGGCATGGTGCAGTTTGAAGTGAATGCGGTCGGCCGGGTGATCCGAGAACTGGATCGCAGGGAAGGCGTGCCGGGCGAAGAGATCGGTCTGACCCTCGACGCCGGAATGCAGACCGCGGTGATCGATCGCCTCGACGGGCTGAGCGCCAGTGCCGTTGTACTGGACTGCCGCAACGGCGAGGTCATGGCGATGGTCACAAACCCGTCATTCGATCCCACGCTGTTTAATTCCGGCGTGTCGCAGGCGCAGTGGTCCGCATGGGTACACGACCCCCTCGCACCACTGATCGACAAGGCCACGCGCGGGTTGTACGCGCCGGGTTCGACGTTCAAGATGACGGTCGCGCTCGCCGGCCTTGCCTCGGGTGCGCTCACACCGCAGACGGAATTCAATTGTCCCGGCTATCTCGATATCGGCAGGACGCGATTCCACTGCTGGCGCAAAGGGGGCCACGGCACGCTGAATTTGCGCGGCGGCCTGAAGAACAGTTGCGACGTGTATTTCTACAATGCGGCAATGCACGCCGGGATTGATGCGATTGCGGCGATGGGGCACCGGCTCGGTCTGGGGACGGAGTTGGACATTGACCTCCCGGGCCAGCGTGTCGGCCTGATCCCGACACGGGCGTGGCGACGCGCACAGGGCCATCCATGGGAGCTCGGAGACACCATCGTCGCCGGGATCGGTCAGGGTTACATCGAGGTGACGCCACTGCAGCTTGCGACCTACGTCGCGCGCATCGCCACCGGACGCACGGTGCAGCCGCATCTGACGCGACGCATCGCCGGCGTTGCGCAGCCGGGCGCTCATCCCGCGGACTGGCCAGACATGGATCTGCCGGAGAAATTTCTGCAGGTGGTACGCGACGGCATGTGGGAGGTGGTCAACGCGCCGGGTGGTACCGCGCCGCATGCGCGGCTCGCCGATCCACGTTGGCAGATGGCGGGCAAGACCGGCTCGGCGCAGGTGCGCGACGTGTCGCGGGCACTGCGCGAAGGCGGCCATTTCGATTCCTCCAAGCTGCCGTGGCGCGAGCGCCCGCACGCCCTGTTCGTTTGCTATGCGCCGTTCGACGCGCCGCGCTATGCGGTCTCAGTCGTCGTGGAGCACGGCAACGCCGGCGCCGATACGGCCGGTCCGATCGCCCGCGACATCATGACTGACACGCTGCGGCGCGATCCGGCCGGGCGGATGACAGCGCCCGGCCCGGTCGTGGCGGAGAACAGCTCGTGAGTGCGGTTTGGTGTCATCGCGAACGAAGTGACTACGGGGCTGGGGTGGACGTCGTAGCATGATGGAACGCCGCCTCTGGCGTGAGACCTCGTCCGGCGTCGCCGGTAAGCTCTGGCAGATCAGCTGGCTCTACGTGTTGTTGCTGTGCGCTCTGGCCGGCGTCGGCTATGTCGCGTTGTACAGTGCCGGCGGTGGCCCTGAGCCGTACGCGGAACGCCACGTCCTGCGCTTTGCCGTCGGTCTGCTGCTGATGATCTGCGTCGCGTTAGTCGACATCCGCATTATCCAGCGCCTGGCCTGGGTGGCCTATGGCGTCGGGCTGCTGCTGCTGGTGGCAGTCATGCGATACGGCCATGTCGGCAAGGGCGCGCAACGCTGGCTTGACGTTGGCGGACTGCAACTGCAGCCGTCGGAACTGATGAAGATCGCGCTGGTGCTCGCGCTTGCGTCATGGTTCCACCGCGCGTCTTGGGAGCGAATCGGCAACCCGCTGTTTCTGATCCCGCCGGTTCTGGCGATTCTCGCGCCGGTAGCACTGATATTGAAGGAACCGAACCTGGGGACCGCGATGATCACCGCGGTGCTGGGGGTGACCGTGATGTTCGCGGCGGGCGTGCGGTGGTGGAAATTCGTCCTGGTTCTGATTCCCATGCCGCTGATCGCGAACTTTGTCTACCAGCATCTGCACGGCTATCAGCGCGCGCGGATCGACACGTTCCTGCATCCCGAGAACGATCCGCTCGGCGCCGGATACAACATTATCCAGTCGAAGATTGCACTCGGCTCCGGCGGCATGTGGGGTGAGGGGTTTCTGCACGGTACCCAGGGCCGCCTGGATTTCCTGCCGGAAAAGGAGACCGACTTCATTTTCACCATCCTCGGCGAGGAATTCGGCCTGGTGGGCGCCCTCGTGGCCATGGGCCTGCTGCTGCTGTTGGTGCTCGGCGGCATGCTGATTGCGCTGCGCTGCCGCCACCAGTTCGGTCGCCTTGTGGCCACTGGCATTGCCTGCAATTTTTTCCTTTATGTGTTTGTCAACATCGCCATGGTGATGGGCGTCATTCCGGTGGGCGGCGTGCCGCTGCCGCTGGTCTCGCACGGTGGCTCGGCGATGATCACGGTCATGGTCGGATTCGGGATATTGCTGTCGGTGCATGTGCACCGCGACGTTGAGTTTTCTGGCTCCAACACCGGGCGCTGACCGCCAGCACGCGGGGGTGTGGCCGCTCCTGCTGCGGGCCTACCGCCAGACCCGCTATACCGCTGACGGCATCGAGATCCGTATCGGCCGCCGCAACGCGGCGATGGATGCCTGGCTCGCGGACCATGGCGCGCAGACCGGCGTGCTGATCACGGCATGGAACCCGCGATCACGCCTGATGCCGGGTGGTTGGAATGAACGCATGCAACGCCAGCTGGCCGAGCATATCCGCCGTTGGGTGTGCGTGAAAGCGGACGGCCGATT
>JASHQG010000599.1 GCA_030037665.1 Acetobacteraceae bacterium | reverse complement strand
CCGCTTCGTTGACACCGTACACGACATGCAGCCGGACCTTGTCCGGGAATGACAGCGTCACATCGGATAAGTGCCCGTAGCGCAGCAGGTCGAGCTGACAAAGCCTCATAGCGGCTCGGCGGCGTCCAGAATATCGGCGACGATTTGCCAGGCGTCGTCGGCCAGGGGCCGAAGGGCCTCTGTCGTTTCGGGCAAATCCAACGCCGCGCGCGCGGGTACCGGCACTTTCTGACGCAGCTCGGCGAGCTCCTCGGCCAGGCGCGAGACCGTGTCGGGATCGTCGAGCCCGGACTCGAAGGCCTTCCTCAAAGGCGCCAGAGAGTCGGCCAGTTGTTGCGGCTTGGGACGCGTACGCACGCGGACCGATTCCACCCAAAGCTCGCCGCCTGCTTCGCCCGCGGCGTTGCGGCATTCCGCAGCAAGACGGTCGGTGTCACCAAGAAGGGTGCCGTGCAGATCAGACCGGCCCGTGAGGACCAGACGCGCCAAGACCGGCCTGCCGTCGGCATTTTCGATGGCCCCGCGGACAGATGCCTCGATGCGCGCAGTAAGTGACGCGGCATCACTCCCCTCGGCATCCACCTCTAAGATGGTCCATCGCAGCACGTCGACCGCGCGGTGATCGACCGCGGTGATCGCGCGATCCTCGACGGTGACCAGGCTGCAACCCTTCGCACCACTTTCTCTCGGATGGCGTCCCTGGATGTTGCCCGGAAACACGACCCAGGGGCGCTCAGACAACACCCGTCGCGCGTGGATGTGGCCAAGCGCCCAATAGTCGTAACCCTTCAACGCCAGCGAGGCGACGCTGCAGGGTGCATAGGTCTCGTGTTCGCCGGGATCATCGGCCGACGTGTGCAGGACGCCGATATTCAGCATCCCCGCAACGCGTTCGCGGTAACTTGCCGACAGGTCCTCGAGGACCGCGCGGTTCGGGAACGAATGGCCGTGCAGTGCGACGCCAAGCTCGGCGAGCTGGAATGTCTCGCAGGTGCGCGACGAGAACTCGCGCACGTTATCGGGCAGTTTGAGGTTGCGCGTGATCAGCGACCGTGCATCGTGATTGCCGCGCAACAGGAAGCACGGACGGCAGAGCCGTCGCATCTGCTCCGCGAAGAACAGACCGGTCGAGAAATCCTTCCAGTCACCGTCGTAGAGATCCCCGGCGATGACAACGAATGCCACATCCTCTTCGCGCGCCAGATCGATCATCGCGGCAAAGGCGCGACGGGTGCAGTGACGGATGACCGACTCCGGCAAGTCGTCGCGTGCCAGTAATCCGGCAAGCGGGCTGTCCAAATGAATGTCGGCAGCATGGATGAACTTCATCGCGCGGACCTTAGCCGAACGCTCCAGTCGGCGTCAGCCGCTCACGCGCCGGAATGAAACATTGCCGGCCTGCCGTTTGCGGAATGTGGAGCAGCGCGCTGACCATCCAAGCTCATGCCCCTGCGTCCCACGCCTGACTGCGCACAATGCAGAGGCCGGCGTTACGCAGTTCGGCAACGAGATACTCAGCGCACAAGCCGCACAGGAGCAGCTCCGCCGACCGCGGGAGCCGTCCGGCCCCTGCCATCGCCGCCCGCAATGTCGCAACGACCTCGGCCTCCGGCACGATCGCTGGTGGCTCCGGGAACAGGCTACCTTGGAACATGTCCAGGAACATACAGGGAACAGTCGGCGAGAGTCGAGTCGGAACCGAGTTTGTTGCCGTCAAACGGGTGCTCGCCGATGCGCGGGCCGCCTCGGGACTGGACGCGTCAGACTTCCGGCAGCGCCGTCCCAACGTTGTCCAGCAGCCGCACGCTCCCCAGGCGTGCCGCTGCGATCAGCCTCGCGCCCGGCATGAGAGCGGCAAGCGTCTGCAGCGTGGCGCCATCGACCAGCGCGAGATAGTCGACGCCGAACCCGTCCTGCTGCAGTCGACGCTCTGCCGCAGACAGCACCGGAGCAGCCGGTTCGCCGCCGGCCAGCGCCGCTGCCGCCTGGCACAACGTGGCGTAAAGTCTTGGCGCGAGGCGGCGCTCCGGCGGCAGCAGGAAGCGGTTGCGCGAGGAGAGTGCCAGTCCGTCAGCCTCGCGCACCGTTGGCACGGCAACGATCTCCAATCCCAACAAGAGATCGGCCACCATCCGTCGCACAACTTGCAACTGCTGCCAGTCCTTTTCGCCGAAGTACGCCCGGTCCGGGCGCACCTGGCCGAACAATTTGGCACACACCGTGGCGACGCCGCGGAAATGGCCGGGGCGGGCGTCGCCTTCCCAGCCCTCGGCGGGTCCCGCCACTTCGATGGTGGTGGCGCCGCCAGGCTGGTACATGGTCGCGACGTCCGGCAGCCAGACGAGGTGGCAGCCCCACGCCTGCAACTTGGCGAGGTCGGCGTGCTCGTCTCGCGGATAGCGGGCAAGATCCTCGTGCGGGCCAAATTGCAGCGGGTTGACGAATATCGATGTCACGACGGCACCGCCGGAGGCCGCTGCGGCTTCCACGAGCGCCTGGTGGCCGGCGTGCAGCGC
>JASHQG010000598.1 GCA_030037665.1 Acetobacteraceae bacterium | reverse complement strand
GCAGGTGACCGGGGATCGCGTGATCCTTGCCCTACCCGGGCCGTTTCAGCGGATCCTCAACGTGCTGTTCGACGCGCCGAGCCCCGATGAGATCGGGCGTGCGAGCCTCGCCCTCAACGGTGCGGGTGAGGGTATGGGGATCCTGCTCGGCGCGGAAAGTCAGCTCAGATCCGGCCGCTCTGTCGTGGCGGTGACCGGCATGACGCCGGCCGCGGGCGCAGCGGTCGTGGCGGCGCTCGACAGCCACGACCAGTCGGCGCTCATCCGGGGTGATGTCGCGCTGATCCAGGCGGGGCGGGTGCAGGCTTTCCGCACCGCCAACGGATACGATGTCGGGCATTTGCCACTCTGGCTTTGGGCGCAGCGCTGGCTGGGCGACAATCCGATTGGCACCGGCTTCTTGTTGATCGTGTGCGCCTTCCTCGCCGCGATCCCGCTCTACTGGATGGTCCGACGCCGGGCCGCGATGCGGCTCCGGGCGCGGACCCCGAAGCCGCTATGACGCGCCGGGCCGTTTCGCTGATCGTTCTCGGCAGCCTGGCCACACCGGGGTTGGCCCTGGCGCAGGCCCCGCAGCCATCGCCGCCGCCCGCGGCCGAAACGCCGGTCCCGCCGCTGGTGCCGGCACCTGCCGCGAACCCGGCTCCCGTTGCGACGGGAGCGGCGCCGCCCTCGACGCCGACCGCCAACGCAGCGGTCAACCTGCTTGACGAGCAGGCCGAGCGCTGGCTCGCCCAGGGACGGCCGGAATTCGCGATCCAAGCGGCGGAGCGGGCGCTGTCCGCTGAACCGAACAATATTGACGCCCTGCTTCTCGCCGCGCGTGCCAGCATTGCACGCGGCGATCGTATGGCGGCAAGCGGCTATATCGACCGCCTCCGCGGTGCCGGTGCGACCGCCGAGCAGCAGGCCAGAGGCACCGCGATCCTGCACGAAGCGACCATCGACCCGGCGCAACTGGCCGAAGCGCGGCAGCTTGCCCGCGAAGGCCACATGGACGAAGCCGCCGCGCGCTACCAGAGCCTGTTCGGCCCGAGCGGGCCGCCGCCAGACTACGCGCGCGAATATTACGAGGTGCTCGCCGCGGCCCCCAGCACGCACGTGCTTGGTCTGCAAGGTCTCGCGCGCCTGGCGGCCGCGCCACATGCCGCCGATGCCATTCGGCTGGCCTACGCACAATCGCTCACCTACACGGCAGCGACCCGGGCTGACGGCATCGCCCGTCTGGCCGCCCTCAGTGAACGCACCGACGTCGCGACACAGGCGCGGGCCGCCTGGAAACAGGCGCTCGGTTTCTACGGCAGGGACCCGGCGGTACTGCCGCTGATGGACGCTTATCTCCAGCGATTTCCTGGTGATGCGGACATCATCCGCGAACAGCAGGCCGTGCGTACCGCGCAGCCTGCGCCGCCCAGTCCGGCGCAACTGGCGGCCCAAGCGGGCTATGCCGAGCTGAACAGGGGCGCGCTCAGTGCTGCCGAAAGGCAGTTCAACCAGATACTGGCCACCAACCCGAATGATCCGGATGCCCTGGCGGGCCTCGGCGTCGACCGGCTGCGGCAGAACCGCCCGGCGGATGCCAAAGAACTGCTCGAGCGGGCAATCGCGGCCGCTCCGGACCGCGCGGCGCAATGGAAGCGCGCGCTGGATGCCGCGAACTATACGCTGGAACTGGCCAACGCACGGACGCTGCTGGCTCGTCGCGATTTCGCCGCCGCCGAGACCGTCCTGCGCCAGGCGCTGAACCGGGACGTGGATGACAAGACCGATGCCGAAAGCATGCTGGGTGACGTGGCGCTCAAGCAAGGCAACGCGGCAGAGGCGGAGCAGGACTTCCGCGCCGCCCTCGCAACGCGGCCCGGCTTTGCGCCGTCCGTCGCCGGGTTGAACCAGGCGCTGCGGGCCCAGGGCCGCGGTGCGGAAGTCATCGCAGAGCCCCGCGCTTACGCGCCGCGTCCTGTGACGCCATACGGGGGCGGCGCGGTCAGCACGACGGGGACCAACCAGGCGCGCGCTCAAGCTGCCGCGACCTCCGACCCGGCCGTTCAGGTGGCCATACTGACGAACGCCATGAATGCGGCGCCGAACGACCCATGGGTGCGGCTCGACCTCGCCCGGGCGCTCCGCCGGCTCGGCCGCGGCGCCGAGGGCCGGGCGATCATGGAGGAACTTGTGGCGCGGCAGTCTACCCCGGACACGTTTTATGCCGCCGCGCTGCTGGCGCAGGAAGACGGCCGCACGGCGGATGCGCAGGCGCTGATGGCGCGCGTTCCGGTGAGGCGGTTGACCCCGGACATGGCCCGCTTCGAGACGGGCCTGCAGCAGCGACAGGACGTGGCCTACGCCGCCGCGCTGCTGCCCTCCGAGCCCTTCGTGGCACGCCAGCGCCTGATGATGCTCGCCGCGCGACCAGATCCGACGGGCGGCACGGCGGCTGCCGTCATCCGCGCGCTGGGCAACGCCGGCGACCAGGCCGGTGCGGCGCAGGCTGGCCAAACGGCGGAGATGGTGAACCCCGGGGCCGACGCCCGTATCGCGATCGCCGGCGCCCTGCTCGCTGTTGGGCTGGATTCCTATGCGAACGCTCTGATTGCGCGGCTGGACATGAGCGGCCTGACGGTGTCGCAGCGACGCGACGTGGCGCTTGTGCAAATCGAGGCCGATATCCGCGCCTCTGATCGACTGAACGAGCGGGGTGACCAGGCGGCAGCCTTCGAGCGCCTGCGCCCCGCGCTGGTCAACGATCCCTACAATCCCGATGTGCAACTGGCGCTGGCCCGCCTCTATCAGGGCGCCAACCGGCCAGCGGAGGCGATGCGGATCGCCCAGGCTGTGCTGACGCGTGATCCGCACAACTTCGATGCCCGGCAGGCGGCGATGGACGCCGCCCTCGCCGCGGGCGACCGTCGTCAGGCTGAGATGCTTGCCAACGAAGCTGCCGCGATTTCCCCAGGAGGTGCGCGTGCGCTGCTGCTGCAGGCCCGCGTGGCACGTGCCGCCGGCGCTTTCTCGCAAGCCCGCACCCTGCTTTCAGAGGCGGCGGCGCGCCGGCAGGAAGAGCTCGGCACGACGTCGGAAACCCCGTACGTCCCTGGCCCGGCAACCCTGCCCAATCCATTCAGGTCGTCACAAGAGGGTACGCCATCAGAGCGCGTCGCATCCCGGGCGGATCCGGCTGGGCCAAGCCGGGCGGACCCGCCCGGCTCAGCCGCGGTGGACCCGCCCGGCCCGGCAATGGCGGACGCGGCGGGACCAACGGCAGCAGACCCGCCTGCACCGGCCGCGGCAGATCCGCCCGCGGTGGACACGCCTGCACCGGCCGCCGCAGGCCCGCTTGGGTCAGATGCGGCAGACCCGCCGGCAACCGTCCTGCAGAATCCATTCGGTTCACCAGGTGGCGGTGCGGAGACCCCGTTGCCGACGGACCCGGTCGCACGGCAGATCGCGCAGGAACAGGCCGCGCTGCAGGAAGAAACAGCGTCGCACGCCAGCGGCGGGGTCACCGTCGGGGGCCGCTCCGGGACGCCCGGCCTCGATCAGCTGACCGACATCGAGGCACCGCTTGAGGCGAGCATCGTGCCCGAGGGGATCGGCGGACGGCTCGGCGCGAGCGTCACGCCCGTGTTGCTCGACAACGGGATGTTGTCCGGCAGCGCGAACATTCTGCGCTTCGGCAGCAACGCCGGGACTGGCAGAATGGCCCTCCCGACAACCGATACGGCCGCCGGCGTCGGGCTGGGCCTCTCCTATCATCTGGGCAGCATCCTCTCGGCCGACGTCGGCTCCTCGCCGCTCGGCTTTCCTGTGTCGACGATCGTGGGTGGCATCGAGATCGCACCTCAACTGTCGGACGATCTCACGCTGCGCCTGCGCGGCGAACGGCGCATCATAACCGACAGCCTGCTGTCCTATGCCGGCGAGCGGGACCCGGTAACCGGTGTCACCTGGGGTGGCGTCACCCGCACCGGCGGACACGGGCAACTTGAGCTCGGCCTCGGCGGCGGTGGCTACGCCTACGCAGGCGGTGGCTACAACATCGTCACCGGACAGAATGTGGCCAACAACAACGAGGTCGAAGCCGGCGCCGGATTCGGCTACCCGCTCTACAAGCAGGGAGATTCGACGCTGCTGAGCGGGCTCGATCTGGTCTATTTCAGGTACGCGAACAACCAGCGCGGCTTCACCATCGGCCAGGGGGGTTATTTCAGTCCACAGGACTTCGCCGCGATCAATATTCCGCTCGACTATCGTTCGACATGGGGGCGTCTGCAATATCATCTCCGCGGTACTCTGGGGTACGATACGTTCCGGGAGGAGGGGAGCCCGCTTTACCCGCTCGACCCTTTGCTGCAGGCGGCGGCAGAGGCCGCGGCGGCGACGAACCCGGACATTCCGACGCACAATCTTGCGCAGGATAAGTCGGGCGTCGTCGGCGGCATTCAGGTTGATCTGCGCTATCCGCTGACAGACGTTCTGGCGCTCGCCGGCGGGTTCGTATTCAACGAGGCCCCGCAATGGCAGCAAGGCAGCGTGTACATCAAGCTGGATGGTCGGTTCTAAGCAACCTTCCTGCACTCCGTCGGTGCAGCGGAACCAGATCAGGCCGCTTTCGACGGTCGTAGTCTGCCCGCCAATCCAGGTGACCTCGAGGCCGGTGAGACATCGCTCCGGACCGAAGACGCGTCGATGCGTTCGGCTTCGTGGTCCGCATTGCTGCGCGCGCCAGCACTGCCCTGCTCACCCCAAATCACGGCACCCTGGCGCCAGGCATGCCGGCCGCCCTCAATCCAGCTCTGCCGATGGGCACCAAACGAGCGGGCCCGAAAAGCGGTCATTTGCTCACCAGGGCCAAGCGCACCCGCGCCCTGCACGCAAACTCGGTGCCGAGCGCCTTCCATTGCCGGCCCGGGCCTTGGAACAACAGGGTCAGAAGGAGATGTTGGCCGAGAGCGGAGTTCCGGCGTGCTGCGCGCCGGTCAATCATTCCCGCTGCCACCGCGCTTTCAGAGAGGGTTATATCCCGGCCTTTTGTAAAGCGTGCCGGGTTTTCCCACGATGTCGGGCTTGTAAACGTGCTCCACCCAGTCGCTGGGCTCGACATCTTCGATGCTCACCGAGACTGCGTCCTGTGTGCAATTCGCGGTAGCCATAATTGCCCTGGTGACCTCTTCCGCTATTTTCTCTTTCTGCTGGCCGGACCGACCGGATTGCAGCTTTACGATCACATGCGGCATGTTTCAGTCCTTCCGATAAAGTTCCTGGCGCGTTGGTCGGAACACAATCTCGTTGATATCCACATCATCCGGTTGGCTGATGGCGAACGCGACAGCGCGCGCACGGCATGCTTGGTGGCCGCATACGCCGCGAAACCGGGGTCGACCTTTTGGCCGGCCACCGACGAGACATTGATGAAGTGGCCAGATTTCTGTCGCGGCATGTACGGCAGTGCGGCGGCAATTCCGTACAGCACTCCTTTGATGTTCACGTCGATCATCCGATCTCATTGGCCGATCTGAACACGCTCGAGCAGCGCCTGTGGCATTATCCCGGCGTTGTTGATCATGACGTCGATGCGACCGTACTCCCGTGCCGTGACATCCACCAACTGCTTGAGCTGCGCGTGGTCGGTGACATCCATCGCCGCGGCCATCGCCTTCCCACCGGCATGCGTCAGCTCATGGGCTCGTGATTGAATAAGATCCGCACGTCGTGCACAGAGTGCCAAGCGCGCATCTTGCTGGACAGCGCCATGGCCGTCGCCTCACCCAATCCGCTGCTCGCGCCAGTAATCATAACGACTTTGTCAGCGATGGCTTGCGTCATGATATTCTCCGTTAAAATTCCCCGACAGGTTGCCGTATCGCTCATGAGCGCCGGTATTGCGCGTCGCTCACATGCTCCATCCAATCGACGACTTTGCCGTCCAGCGCTTCCTGAAGCGCGATATGGGTCATGCTCGTGGCCGGCGTGGCGCCATGCCAGTGCTTCTCGCCGGGCGAGAACCAGACCACGTCACCCGGGCGTATCTCCTCGACCGGGCCGCCTTCACGCTGCACCCAGCCACAGCCGGCGGTGACGATCAGAG
>JASHQG010000597.1 GCA_030037665.1 Acetobacteraceae bacterium | reverse complement strand
GCCCGCGACAGCGACCACGCGCCCGCCACGGGCCGGGCCGATGCATCGCCACTTGAGCGCATCGAGCTTTCCAGAGGCCGTGAGGTGTGACCAATCTATCATGGCACGTTCACTTCCTTCGACAGCGGACGGGTGCGTCTCAGCAGGCAAGAGGCTGGCGGACTGATTGGTAAGGTCACGAATTCCGCGGCTGCGGTCAACGCGACAATCGCGCCCTCAACTGAGCTAATCGCCCCAGTCGCAGCCAAAGTGCAGCCGAAAGCGTCAGCCAAATTTCGATTGCGCGTCGCTGAGATATCATGCATGTGTGTGTTCAACGTGCGTCTGGCCCGGCACACGTTGGGCCAGCCGCCAAGTTGTGCGACCGGAGCGGGGGTAACGTTCGATGGATGAGCTCGTCCCACTCATACTGGGCGCAGTCTTTGGAGCCATCATCTGGCTGACGACCAACGGAAGATTGCGCTTCGCCCTGAGCGTGGCAGCCGTGATCGTCTCGGGCGCTACCGCGACCATTGCCAGCGGCGAATATCACGAAAGCTGGATCTACCTGCTGCTGGATTTTGGCGAGGCGGCGTTCGGCCTGGTCGTCGGCTACGCGGTCGCCTCGAGGCTGCCAACGCCGCGCTCGACCAGCCGGCGCGGTGTCACGCGAGGGTGACCGCGTCGTAACTTTTTCACCTGCCGGTTCGGTGCTCTTCTGCGAAGGAGAAGCGCGATGGACACCAACGAAATTTGACAGCTTGTCGTGCTGCCGAGGTCATTGTTTGACAAACGTAGCGGGCCCGCTGGCAAATTCGCGGGCCGTGGACCATGCTCGACGAGTGGCAGTTTTCCACCCTAAACGGCCGTTGGATAGGGCCATTAGTATTGGGTCCGCGCATCGGCCACGACGATGGACGCCTAGCCGCGGCAGCAGATCGAGAAATGGTCGTAATGGATCGATGTGCCTAGTCGGCCGTTCGACATCACTGATGGCGTGCAGGTCGCAGACCCACCATTCGCTGGGTGCCACGGCCGAAGATGGCTTGCTTCGAACCATCCGGTCTGACCATTCAGTCGAACGGTCGCGATACAGCCGTTCCGATGGACTTCGGGCGATTTGACGAAAACAATGCTAGTCGGATGGCCGATCTTCTCGGCCCCAGCGCGCGGCTCCGCCAGGACAGGCGGTAATTTGCTTTGCTGCGTGGCGGTCAGAGCGTGCTCATCCAACGACATGCATACCAGCCCGGGGGCCGGCCGGACTGCCTGGAGCCCCTGCGCGCGTCCAAGGCCAGGAAAAACGGTCCCAGCAATCACCGCGCAAACTGTCAGACGGAGCATGTAGATCTTCTCCTTCACATCAAGACTGTCTGATTGGACGCGTTACCGATCCTCGAGGACACAGAGCCCTGCCACTGGCCCACCGTTTCATGCGCAGATATGCCGTTGGCGGCTAGTACACTCGGACTTACGTACTGGCTCATGAGATTTCTGCCAGAAGCCTGAGCAATCTGCACGCCTGTCGCCGGCCCAAAGTTATAATAAGACCGGGCATCGAGGACGGTTGGGTTGGTTACTCCGGCATTCTGCATCGCCTGATTCGCCTGCGTTAAATATCCCGATGCCGCAATCGCCTCGGTCACCGGATCATTCATTCCAGCCGACCCCCGGCACAATTTGTGACGCCAGGCCGGGATTGGCGCCAGCGCCGTGTTCAGGCCCTCCTGGAACGCAACAGATTGCATCTGAAACACACCCTGCGCACTCCCATTACTACCCGTATTCGCACCGCAACCGCTCTCGAGAACACATGTTGCGGCAAGGGCCGACGGGTTCAGGCCGAGGGCCGATCTCGCTGGACCACACCGAGGCTCGTCTGAATGCGGTGCGGGCGGCTTTCGTGGCGGAATGCGGCGGGGAAGGGGATGCAGAGAGCTCGTCCGCGCTTTGGGGCAGGACTACCGGAACCGTCGATAGCCTGTGGCGATCGCCATCAGGCCTCACATGTTACGGAACGTATCGTCTGAGCGGGCCTTCAACGGAGCAACGACGAAACCCCACGCGCAACGTAGTGCACGTCAGGGCGCAGGGACGGTCGCGAGTGTCGCCAGAAAGCGTCGGTCTGGACCCTCAAAGCCCTGATGGCACTCATTCACGATTGCAACCACGGCCTTTTGTTTTTGTGGATGAGTGCCGACATAAACGGCAGCGAGACTGGCGTAGGTGGATGGCTCGGCACGCGGAAGCATTACCGGGGCTAGCGACACTGGATGTGCGCCGTTTCGTGCCATCGTCACCGCAATTTCTCCCAAAGCGAACGGCCTCTCGGGCACGACCATGCCGATCGAGGAACCCGCACCAACGCTGCCTCTCGGAAGATCGAGGCGAGTCTTCCCGTCGTGGCATGCGGGCCACATGACATCATCGGACAGGTAATCGAACGAATGCACGGATGAGTCCTGGGCAACCAAACGTGCTCTGTAGCGGGAGAGGCTGTCGTGTTGAAGCGCGAGATCCGCCTCGCGGCGCAGGGCAACGCGCGCCTCGTTGAACTCGCGTTCCCCGGCCTGATCCTCGGTCACCCGGGACAAGGCGCTCCAGACGATCGTTGTCTGAGGGACATCGATGATGACGATGCGATCGAAGGAGAACCCGGAGCCATCCTCGATGCCATTTTCCTCGTACGCAAAGCGTTGTCCGTCTGGGGAAAAGCCGAAAACATGAAGTGCGGCTCCGTCCCCTGCATAGCCAGTGCCGGTGGCGAACCAAGCGACCAATAGGCTCAGGATTCCGAGCCGCTGGCGCCGCGACATCGTCATCCTGCCGACCAAACCGTGCAGTCCGCTTCGCGCTGTGCCAATCATGTCACTACTATACGCATGCGGGTGGCCGCTGCCACTGCGATACAGCCATCATGCGATAAAGAGCTCAACGGACGGACGCCGTCGCTGCACAGGGTGTCTGGTTGGTGATCACCGTAAATGCGTGGCTGGTTGGCCGATCGGTCCCGCCGACCTGGCGGACAGCGACGGTCTTCAGGTCAGTGGCCGAAGCAATCTTCGCTGACCCGCCGGCGGCGGGTGGTGCTCGACCTCATTATGCCTCTGACCCAATCACCTTCTTCGAGCACCTGGGCGAGGACGGTATCATTGGCCTCCGGCTCTGTAGCCATTCCAGAAGCGCAGAACTCGACAAGGCGCCATGGCTGGCGGCGCGGAATCTGGAAGCCTTCATTGTCGGTGGACGGCGATGGGTCATTGAGGCCGTAGATCGTACTGGTACTGCAACATTGTGGGAACCACACTGGTCTGATATCGGTCGCGCTCATCCTCACTCAACCGCAGGACCGCACAGACGTCTTGAAATAAGACGCCGCCACGGAAGTACGCATCCTCGGTGAAAGCATAGGCCCTGCGCGGCCGCCGCCGCACCGCCATGCGGGCTGCTGTGGCGATCAGGCGGCTGCTTGGTGCTATCATCGAGCCATGCGCCGACTTCCACTCCCACTCTTTGTGTTCCTTATGCTGATCACCTGCCCGGTGTGGCTGCCGATCGGGATTGTCCTCGCCAAGCGCGACCGGCGCCGCATGCAGGCGGCCGCGATGAACGCCCGCTGCGTTGTGTGCCGCGGGACGCTCGGCATCGCCGCGCTCGATCGTGCCGACAAGGAATGGGGGGATCACCTGGCGGTGCTGCGACGCAACCACCCCACCATGCGATTTCGCCTCGTCAGGAGGGTCTTCGCGCGATGCACGAACTGCGGTGCCGAGTACGGCTTCGATGCCCGCACCCGCACTTTCCCTCGCGTCGAAGCCAGCGGTGCCACGACGCAACCGGACAAAGCCGATATCGAGTCTCCAATAGTCGACCTTGATGACCGCGTCTGGCTCCCCGCGGCACAGCCGGTGCCGGACTTCGTGTGCGACGTCAGCTTCGCGATCAGGACCAAACTGACGACCTTGCGCGGTCCCGATGCCGACGGCCGGATGGAGAGCGTTCTGTT
>JASHQG010000596.1 GCA_030037665.1 Acetobacteraceae bacterium | reverse complement strand
TGGCGCGAATGGATCACCAGCGTCGATCACAAGCGGATCGGCGTGATGTACCTGTTCCTGGCGTTGCTGATGCTGGTGCGGGGCTTCATCGATGCACTGATGATGCGCATGCAGCAAGCCCTGGCCTACAAGGGGCCAGGATATTTGCCGCCTGAGCACTATAACCAGATCTTCTCGGCGCACGGCACGATTATGATCTTCTTTGTCGCCATGCCGTTCGTGATTGGGTTGATGAACGTTGTGGTTCCCCTGCAGCTCGGCGCGCGCGACGTCGCGTTCCCGACCCTCAACTCGGTCAGCTTTTGGTTGACAGCGACGGGCGCGTTGCTGGTGAACCTCTCGCTGGTCATCGGCGAATTTTCGCGGGCCACCTGGCTAGCCTTTCCTCCGCTTTCAGAGTTGAAGTATTCGCCCGGGGTCGGGGTGGATTACTACCTGTGGTCGTTGCAAATTTCCGGGGTCGGGACGCTGCTGACCGGGGTCAATTTCGTGACCACGATCCTGAAGATTCAGGCCCCCGGCATGGCCTATATGCGCATGCCAATTTTCTGTTGGACCGCCCTCGCATCCAACCTGCTGATTGTCGCCGCGTTTCCGGTCCTAACGGCGACGCTGGCGATGCTGCTGCTGGACCGCTATCTCGGCTTCCATTTCTTCACCAACGAAGCCGGCGGTAACGTGATGATGTACATGAACCTGATCTGGATTTGGGGGCATCCGGAGGTCTATATTCTGATCCTGCCGGCATTCGGCGTGTTCTCGGAGGTGGTAGCGACCTTCTCGGGCAAACCTCTGTTCGGCTACCGGTCGATGGTGGCTGCGACCATGGCCATATGCGTCATCTCTTTTATGGTCTGGCTGCACCACTTCTTCACCATGGGGGCGGGCCCTGACGTCAACGCAGTGTTCGGCATTGCCTCTATGATCATCGCAGTGCCGACGGGCGTGAAGATATATAACTGGCTGTTCACGATGTACGGTGGACGCATCGTCTATGCCACGCCGCTCATGTGGTCGATCGGGTTCATGGTGACGTTCATCGTGGGTGGTCTGACGGGCGTGCTACTCGCGGTTCCTCCCGCAGATTTCATGCTGCATAACAGCCTGTTTCTGGTCGCACACTTTCACAACGTTATTATCGGCGGCGTACTGTTCGGTGCGTTTGCCGGATACACGTACTGGTTCCCGAAGGCATTCGGCTTCCGCCTGCACGAGGGGCTGGGCAAAGCGGTATTCTGGTGCTGGTTCATCGGCTTCTATGTGGCGTTCGTTCCGCTTTACGTCGTCGGCTTGATGGGAATGACGCGGCGTCTGCAGCACTACGATGTGGCCGCGTGGCACCCTTGGCTGCTGGTGGCGGGCGTTGGCGCGCTCATCATACTGGCCGCGATCGTGCTGCAGATTACGCAGCTTGTCGTCAGCATCCGTGATCGCGAGCAGCTTCGCGACGTGACCGGCGATCCGTGGAACGGCCGCTCGCTGGAATGGGCTGTGGCGTCGCCGCCGCCGGCATTCAACTTCGCCGTGCTGCCGCAAGTCGAAGAAGCCGACGCGTATTGGCATGTCAAGCAGCGCGCTCTGCAAGGTGAGCTCGGCAGCGAGCCCGAATATGAAGAGATCGAGCTACCGCGGAATAGCCCGACCGGATTCATCTGCGCCTTCTTCGCGACTATTATGGGCTTCTCGCTGGTCTGGCATATCTGGTGGCTGGTCATTGTGGGCTTCATCGGCGCTTTCGCAACATTCGTCGTCTTTGCGTGGCGCGATCGGACCGAGTATCGCATTCCCGCCGAGGAGGTCGCCCGGATCGACCGCGCCAACCGCGCCGCCCGCCGCGCGGCATCCGCTTCCGTGCAGCCCGCAGAATGAGCGGCGCGCAGGGAGCCGTTGGGCGGATTGAGCCGCGTGGGATCGGTCGCGGCGGACGCTTGCATTGGGCAGAGCACGCGGCACGGGACATCGCCTCGAAGCGCATCATTGTCGGCTTTGGCTTCTGGATTTTCCTGCTCAGCGACATCGTGATGTTCTCCGCCTTCTTCGCAACCTATGCAGTCCTGACGGAAGCCACCGCCGGCGGCCCGAGCGGGAAGGATGTGTTCCACCTGCACGTGGTAGCGATGGAAACAGCGTTCCTGCTGCTTTCGAGTTTCACGTGCGGTATTGCCAGCATCGGTGCCAGAGCCCGCAACAATCCGATGTTCTATATGAGCATGGCGGTCACAGCGGCATTTGGAGCCGGATTCCTGTTCTTGGAGATTCACGAATTCGTCGGGATGATCGCAATAGGGGCGGGGCCAACCCGGAGCGCCTTTCTGTCGGCTTTTTTCACTCTGGTGGGATGCCACGGGCTGCACGTCACACTGGGCCTGATGTGGCTACTGACGATGATGGCGCAGGTGTTTGCAAAGGGCTATCGCGCCGACATTTTGCGCCGCATGCTGTGCTTCAGCCTGTTCTGGCATACGCTGGACATCATCTGGGTGGCGATCTTCACGGTGGTATATCTGATGGGGGTAGCCGTATGAGCGACATCGAGCCCGTCCTGCACCCCGGCGACATTTCCCCGGGCGATGAACGCGCCGAGGGGCGCGAGATTGTCGGGGGCTTGCTCGGCTATCTGGTCGGGCTGGGCCTCGCTGCACTGATCACGGTTGTGGCGTTCTTTATCTCGGGTACGTCGCTGGTCTGGCAGCCCAGCATCCCGATTGCTTTGTTTGTGCTGGCGGCCGCACAGATGGGCGTTCATCTGGTGTTCTTCATCCACATCACCACCGGGCCTGATAACACCAACAACGTGCTTGCCCTGGCTTTCGGGGTACTGATTGTCGCGCTGGTGCTGGTCGGATCGTTGTGGATCATGGCGAATCTGAACCACAACATGGCGCCGACAGCGATGATGATGGAAATGCAGCGTTAGGGTCGCGAGATACTCTGGCGCCGGCTGCGGCGGCGCGGATTGTCAGACCGCCAATCACGACAGGTTCGGGCGTCACCCGAGATCTGGTTCGTAGCCGGGATGAAAATCTCCCACCCGCATGCGGTTCGTGGACCGCCCGCCAATCGTTGCCATCGGGAATGTCGGTGAAGGGCCTACTGGCGTAACGTCGGTTGCAGCGAGCACTGTCACGCGGACGGCGTGGGTCAACGATCCGCGCGCGAGCCTGTCGGGCGCTGGCGCCTCATGCGGCGGCCATCGCCCGTCATCGCAAGGATGCGCTGCACACGTACCGAGATGCAGCGCGACCCTCACGATTCACGCAGATCCCACGCGTGCGACTCTACTCGGCCGCCGCCTGCATACGCTCCGCCGCCGTCGGCACCCGTGCCATCATCGCTGCCGCGTTGCCCCGCAGGATCGCTTCCCGCTCGTCCTCGCTGATCCGCGCATCCGTCAGAGCCTGCCGCGTCCAGTCCACCCCGAACGCCGTACCGTCGGTCCCGCAAACGATCCGTTCCGCGCCATACAGCGCCACCGCCGCCTCGATCGATCGCGGCCCGAACGAGTTGCAGTCCACGAAAACCTTCGATCGCCGGAACCGAACCGACGGCAGTTCCTCCTCCGGCGTGTCCAGCAGGCAGCGGTGGTCCATCCGCTCGATCTCGTACGGGATATTGCCGCCCAGGTTGTGCACGACAACGGTCACCTCGGGATACGCCGTCAACAGATCCGTCAGGCAGAGCGTCACCATCACCGAGGAGAGGCTCGCCTGCATGTCCAGCGTGCCGTTGCGCCGGCGCGCGTTGTCCGCCTCGCCGCCGAATTTCGGAAACGCCTCGCCTGGCCGCGGCCCGTGATGGACGAACAGCACCGCCCGCAAGCGGTTGGCAGCCTCCAGCAGCGGCCGCACCCTCTCGGCGTCCTTGCGCGTCAGGAAGAAGTTGCCCGGCAACTGGGCTCCCAGCATACCCGGCAGCCGCATGGCCCGTTCCAGTTCCGCCGCTGCGGCGTCGATGTCCACAAGCGGCAGCGCAGCAAAGGCGGCGAATCGTCCCGGGTGCGTCGCGCAAAGGGCGGAGAACGCGTCATTCACCCGCCGGCACAGCGGGCCGGACACCTCGAGCGGTTGCGACTCGATCCAGCAGAAGGACCCGAGTACCGACAGCACGCTCATCTCCACCCCTTGATGGTTCATGCGGGCGAGATGGAATTCGACGTCGTCGAATGCGTCGGCGAGCGGGGCGTCACCGCCGCGTGACTTGAGCACCTCCGCGCCGTCGGCATTACGCACGATGCGTGGTTCCTTGAGCCGGGCGCGAAGAGCCTCGGCGACTTCGGCGGGCCGCCAATGGGTGTGCATGTCGATCATGGCTTGGTCCTCCCAGAATTGTCCAAGAGCTTAACGAGCCGCCCGAGCATCGCAATCCACCCCCGACCGGCGGGTCATCACCACCGGCGGCCCGCGCCCACCGGCGGGATGGCGCACATCCGTCATCGCGACGTGCGGAGCGAGCAAGCAACCGAGCGCACGAGCGGGCGCTGACCAACGAGACTGCCTCGTCGCTCCACGGCTCGCGATGGCAGCAGCGGCGTTACTCCGCTGCGACCTGCAGCAGGTCCGGATGCCGCGCCTGGTGTAGCCGTTCGGCATACGCTGCCTGCCAGTCGGCCGCAGCCAGCTCGCACTCACCGCTGCGCACCTGTTGGAACAACTCCGGCCGATCGACGCAAGGCGGCACCACACCCTTGTCGCGCAACGCCCGCGCGGCGATCAGGAGCCTCCGCCGCGTGCGAGTGATCATCTGATCGCTCGGTGCCAGATGTTCGTAAGTGTGATCAACGATCTCGCCCATGCTTTCGGTAATGGCCTGATCCTGCATCGCGATATGCGTGATGCCGGTGTAGATTACATCGTTGCGCTGCGCGTCGCGATCGATCAGGTAGTCGTTCGACGCGTTCTGCACCGGCCGGAAACGGCCGAACCAGTCGGTGGTGTTCGGCAGGTAATCCGGCGCCGGCGTCGAGCCGGGAATCTGCCCGCCGTCTTTCAGCACTGCCGAGCGGGACGCCTGCGTCCACGTGAACCCGACGAACATCACATGTGTGTCGTCCATCGGCACCCACGAGCGCGCGATGACGCGGTCGGCGAAATCACCCTGCGGGATAAATGTCCAGAACGGGAAGGCGAAATGCGCGAACCGCCAGTACGTTTGCCCGCGCCTCGCCGGACGATAGGCGCAGTACATCGTACCCCAATCGGTATCGCTCACCTGATATTCCGGCGCACGATTCGTCACCTGGTACTGCAGCCAGTTGTCCGCATCCACCTGGTCCGGCTTGACCGAACCGACATGCAGCCAACTAAAATGCGACGTGTCGATGTCGCCTTCCAGCGCCTGGAGCCAGTTGCACTCGCGCTGCGTGAAATTGAGCGCGACTTCGCCTTCCGCCAACAGAGTCGCTTCGATCTGCGGCATCGGCGGCGCCTCGGCGCGGGAGCCCATATACACCCACACGACGCCGGCACGTTCGGTTACCCGGTACGCCGTTGCCTTCACCTTGGCGCTGAAATCCTGGTCTGGCGGCAGGTTCGGCATCTCGAGGCACTGGCCATCGGCCGCGAACTTCCAGCCGTGGTAGACGCAGCGAATGCCGCCCTGTTCGTTTCGTCCGTAAAACAGCGATGCGCAACGGTGCGGGCAGCGATGGTCCATGACACCGACGCGGCCGGATTTGTCACGGAACGCAATCAGCTTCTCGCCCAGCAGCATCAGCCGCACCGGATCGCCGCCGGCGATGAGCTCTGACGCCTTGAGTGCCGGTAGCCAATATTGCCGCATCAGCTCGCCCATCGGCGTCCCAGGGCCGACTCGGGTAAGTTCCTGACCTTCGGTCGCTGTCGTCATGTGTTATTCCTCCCGGGCGCCGCCAAATGCGCCCCTCAATCAGGGTACGCTAGTTTGGGAGAGGCGCGCGGGTCAAATGCCATCAGCGTAGGCTGGGCC